>NZ_WEKT01000017.1:0-73413 GCF_009874545.1 Vibrio eleionomae
GGGTGAAATGNAATTAAGTAATTTGATGAGTTTTGTGAATTTTACTTATCAAAACGTGTCAAGTTGTTCTTAATGGGTGATTTATGGTTGCTAATAGTACCAGCAAAGCCATCATGTTAGCTGGACGAAGAATACTCTGTGCGCAGTTAACTTTGGGAATATTATTCATCATTGGTGTGTTTTTCTCTCAAGGTAAATTGAGTGCTGAGTCTGCGTGTATTGGAGTTATTATCGCAATTCTCCCTTCCTATTTAGGGATGGGGTTAGCGTCTATTAAATCGAGGTCTCAACCTACGAAGAGCCTTCGAGACTTAATGAAATTAAGTCGTCGGACAAAGTTGATATATACAATTTTATTGTTTGTCTTAACTTTTAAGTTGTTGTCTCTTCACAATGTAGTCGTTTTGATCGCATTCAGTGTCGCGATGCTTGGGCATTTCGTTACACCACTGATGGCTGGTCAAGATGAAGGGAAGGCATAGATGGCAAAAATTGAAACCGCTCATGAGTATATTGAGCACCACTTAACTTTCCTGACTCAAGGGGAAGGTTTTTGGGGTATCAATATCGACTCCATGTTTATGGTTTGGTTGCTCGGTCTCATTTTTATACTCTCGTTCCGCTATGCGATTAGCAAAAGTACGAAAGGAGTGCCAAGCCGTTTTCAGTGTCTTATTGAGTTAATATTTGAGTTTGTAGAAAACCTATGTAGCGAAATATTTCAGTCAAAAGATCGTTTAATTGGTCCTTTGTCATTAACTATTTTCGTGTGGGTATTATTGATGAATGCTATCGATTTATTACCAGTCGATTTAATTCCTCAATTTACTCAAGCCATAGGTATAGGGCATTTCCGTGCACTACCATCCGCGGATGTAAATATTACGATGTCGATGGCGTTATGTGTATTTGTATTAGTTATTGGTTACACACTTAAAAGTAAAGGGATTACAGGCTTTATCAAAGAGTTAACAACTCAGCCTTTTACTTCACCGTTCTTGTATCCTGTTAACTTTGTTTTGGAAATGGTAACTCTAATCTCCAAACCTATATCTCTAGGATTACGGTTATTCGGTAATATGTATGCTGGTGAAATGATCTTCATTCTAATTGCATTATTACCTTGGTGGATTCAATGGGCATTAAGTGTTCCATGGGCTTTATTCCACGTATTAATAGTAATTCTACAGGCATTTATTTTCATGGTATTGACCATCGTATATTTGGCGATGGCAGTGGAAGAAAACCATTAATTTTTAGTTCAATTTAACTTATTAAATCTTTGATTCAATTCTAGGAGTTGTTATGGATATCGTTAGCGCAGTTCTATATGTAGCCGGTGCACTACTGATTGGTCTAGGTGCAGCAGGGGCTGCATCTGGTATCGGTAACCTAGCGGGTAAATATCTTGAGGGTGTCGCGCGTCAACCTGATTTGACCCCAATGCTTCGTACCCAATTCTTTATCATGATGGGTCTTGTGGACGCGGTTCCTATGATCGGTGTTGGTATCGGTTTGTACATCATCTTCGCTGTAGCGTAATTCAAACTAACCGAAACTAATAACGTTATAGATGTGAGGGTGCTATGAACATTAATGCAACAATGCTTGGCCAAGTGATTTCCTTTGTGATTTTCGCATGGCTCTGCATGAAATACGTATGGCCACCACTCGTCAAACTGTTGGATGAACGCCGCGCAGAAATCGCTAAAGGTCTGGAACATGCAGACGATGCAGCGAAAGAGCTGGAGCTGGCAAAAGCTAACGGCGCTACTTTGGTTGCTGAAGCTCGTGATAAAGCTAAAACTCTCGTTGATCAAGGCAAACAACGCCAAGAGAAAATGATTGAAGAAGCAGTCGAGCTGGCCAATAAAGAAAAAGCCCGCATTATTGCAGAAGGGCAGGCGGAAATTGAAACAGAACGTAATCGCCTACGCCAAGAACTGCAAGCGGAAATGGCTGACATGGTAATCGAAAGTGCGAGTAAATTAATTAGCCGTAATCTCGATAGCGAAGCGAATCGTGAGCTTGTTAATCGCTTCATCAAAGAGCTGTAGGGGGTGAGCATGTCTGAAGTGACAGAAATTGCTCAACCATATGCAAAAGCCGCCTTTGACTACGCAAAAGACAATGATGCGTTAGCTGATTGGCAGCAGATGCTTGAGGTCGTTGGGGTGGTATTAGAACAACCTACCGTTGCCCAATTGATCGCCGAGTTGGATGGAGAAGGTTCAGAAGATCAAGTACTTCAACTGCTGTTACACGCAGGGGGAGAATGGTTTAACGAATACTTCGAAAACTTTCTCAAAATCATGGCTGAGAACAGACGTTTATCCGCGTTGACCGAAGTGATTGACCAATTCCGCGCATTACAAGCGGAGTTTGAGAAAACAATGAATGTCACAGTATGCGTGTCTGAGTTACTTGGTGAAGATCAATTGACGCAGATTACCGAAGCGTTAAGCAATAAATTCGGAAAAACCGTCGTGCTGGAACAACAAATTGATCCATCCCTAGTAGGTGGTGTGGTGATTAAAGCCGATCAAATGGTCTTTGATGGCAGCGTCATCTCTAACATCGGCCGCCTCTCGACCAACCTACATGCGTAATGGGGTAAAGAAATGCAATTAAATTCAAATGAAATTAGTGAATTAATCAGAGAGCGTATCGTTAACTTCGATCTTGCTACTGAAGCAAAAAACGAAGGTACAATCGTTTCTGTAAGTGACGGTATCATCACTATCCACGGTCTATCAGACGTGATGCAAGGTGAAATGATCGAACTCCCTGACAACCGCTTTGCACTGGCGCTAAACTTAGAACGCCACTCTGTTGGTGCCGTTGTTATGGGCCCTTATGCTGACCTTTGCGAAGGGATGAAAGTGAAGGGTACTGGTCGTATCTTAGAAGTGCCAGTGGGTAATGAATTGCTTGGCCGTGTAGTGAACACACTAGGTCAACCAATCGATGGTAAAGGCCCTATTAAAGCAAAACTTAACAAACCTGTTGAAGTGATTGCACCTGGGGTTATCGACCGTAAATCAGTAGACCAACCAATTCAAACGGGTTATAAAGCCGTTGACGCGATGATTCCTATCGGTCGTGGGCAACGTGAATTGATCATCGGTGACCGTCAAACGGGTAAAACAGCCATGGCGATCGATGCGATCATTAACCAAAAATCATTGGGTGTTAAAAGTATCTATGTGGCGATTGGTCAAAAAGCATCAACCATCGCTAACGTGGTACGTAAACTGGAAGAGCATGGCGCGCTAGACAACACTATCGTTGTGGTTGCCTCTGCGTCTGAAGCAGCTGCGCTGCAATACCTAGCGCCTTATTCTGGTTGTACCATGGGTGAATACTTCCGTGACCGCGGTGAAGACGCGTTAATCGTATACGATGACTTGTCAAAACAAGCCGTGGCTTATCGCCAAATTTCCTTGCTACTAAAACGCCCACCAGGTCGTGAAGCGTTCCCTGGTGACGTATTCTACCTCCACTCTCGTCTACTAGAACGTGCAGCGCGAGTGAATGAAGGATACGTAGAACGCGTAACTAACGGTGAAGTGAAAGGCAAAACGGGTTCATTAACGGCGTTGCCAATCATCGAAACTCAAGCGGGTGACGTATCAGCGTTCGTACCAACTAACGTAATTTCGATTACTGATGGTCAGATCTTCCTACAAACTGAGTTGTTCAACTCTGGTCTACGTCCAGCGGTTGACCCAGGTATCTCAGTGTCTCGTGTAGGTGGTGCAGCACAAACCAAGATCATGAAAAAATTGTCAGGTGGTATCCGTACTGCATTGGCGCAATATCGTGAATTGGCAGCGTTCGCACAGTTCTCATCTGATTTGGACGAAGCGACTCGTCGTCAGCTAGACCATGGTGAAAAAGTGACTGAACTGATGAAACAGAAACAGTACTCACCAATGACTGTGGCTGATCAAGCAGTGGTTATCTTCTCAGCGGAAAAAGGTTTCTTAGACAGTATTGAGCTAGGCAATCTTGGTCAATTTGAAGAAGAGTTACTTTCTTACGCTCATCAAAATCAAGCGGAATTAATGGCTCATTTAAATGAGACTGGCGCTTATGGCGATGAAGAAGAAAAACAACTGTTTAGCTTATTGGAATCGTTCACTGCACTGCAATAACGGTAAAGCGTAATTAACTAGGAGGCCTTTATGGCAAATTCTAAAGAGATTCGCACCAAGATTGCTAGTGTTCAGAGTACCCAAAAAATCACCAGTGCGATGCAAATGGTTGCTGCCAGTAAAATGCGTAAAGTGCAGGAAAACATGGAAGCATCGCGCCCTTACGCGAAAAATATGCGTAAGGTAATCAACCACGTATCAAGCGGGACCTTGGAATATACTCATCCATTCCTGCAAGAGAGAGAAGTTAAGCGTGTTGCTTACGTAATTATCTCTTCTGATCGTGGTTTATGTGGTGGTCTTAACGCCAACCTCTTTAAGAGTGTGCTCACTGATATGAAACAGTGGCAGGAAAAAGGCGTTGAGGTGGATACCACGTTGATCGGTTCAAAAGCCATTAGCTTTTTCCGTTCAATAGGGAATGTGATTGCACAGACATCCGGTCTTGGTGATAAGCCAAAACTCGAAGATTTGCTCGGTACGGTCAACGCCATGCTTGAGCATTATTCCGAAGGTAAGATTGATCGTCTGTACTTAGTGTTCAACCAATTTGTCAATACCATGGTGCAAAAACCACGCGTACTGCAAATGTTGCCTTTCCCTAAAGAAGACACTGAACGCAATAAAGAAACTCGTTGGGACTACATCTACGAACAGTCTCCTCAAGACATACTCAACCATCTGATTCACCGTTACGTCGAATCACTGGTTTATCAGGGTGTGGTTGAGAGTATCGCTTGTGAACAAGCCGCGCGGATGATGGCAATGCAATCAGCGACTGACAACGCAAGTCAGTTGATTGATGACCTTGAACTGGCATTTAACAAAGCCCGTCAGGCAGCGATCACCAATGAGTTGACGGAAATTATTTCCGGTGCAGCAGCGGTTTAGAGAGAGAAATTTGAGGTTTTAATTATGAGTATTGGCAAAATCGTCAAAGTCATTGGCGCGGTTGTCGACGTTGAGTTCGAACAGAACCAAGGTCCGCGTGTTTATGATGCGCTGAAAGTGCTCGGTGGTGCTGACGCGTCATTGATGCTTGAAGTACAGCAACAGTTAGGCGGCGGTGTGGTACGTTGTATCGCAATGGGTACGTCTGATGGTCTAAAACGTGGCATTCAGTGCGAAACCACTGGTGGCCCAATTGAAGTACCTGTTGGTGAAGAAACCCTAGGTCGTATCATGAACGTATTGGGTAACCCAATCGATGAATGTGGTCCTATTGGTGAAAAACTGAAATACGGGATTCACCGTGAAGCACCTAGTTACGAAGAGCAATCTAACTCGACTGAGCTTTTAGAAACCGGTATCAAAGTTATCGATTTGATTTGTCCATTCGCTAAGGGTGGTAAAATCGGTCTGTTCGGTGGTGCGGGTGTTGGTAAAACCGTTAACATGATGGAACTTATCAACAACATCGCTAAAGCCCACTCTGGTTTGTCCGTGTTTACTGGTGTAGGGGAACGTACCCGTGAAGGTAACGACTTCTACTACGAAATGAAAGACGCTGGCGTACTGGACAAGGTTGCGATGGTTTACGGTCAGATGAACGAGCCACCGGGCAACCGTCTTCGTGTTGCGTTGACTGGTTTGACTATCGCTGAACGTTTCCGTGATGAAGGCCGTGATGTACTGTTGTTTGTCGATAACATCTATCGTTACACCTTGGCAGGGACAGAAGTATCTGCACTGCTAGGTCGTATGCCATCTGCGGTAGGTTACCAACCTACATTGGCAGAAGAAATGGGTGTGCTTCAAGAACGTATTACGTCAACTAAATCTGGTTCTATCACGTCTATTCAAGCGGTGTATGTTCCCGCCGATGACTTGACTGACCCATCACCAGCGACCACGTTTGCTCACTTGGATGCAACCATTGTATTGTCTCGTAACATTGCAGCACTTGGTTTGTACCCAGCGGTAGACCCATTGGATTCGACTTCTCGTCAATTGGACCCATTGATTGTTGGTCAAGAACACTACGATGTTGCTCAACGTGTACAGATGACTCTGCAACGATACAAAGAGCTAAAAGACATCATCGCTATCTTGGGTATGGATGAACTTTCTGAAGAAGATAAACGTTTGGTGTCTCGTGCACGTAAAGTTGAGCGTTTCCTGACTCAGCCATACCACGTAGCAGAAGTGTTTACAGGTCAGCCTGGTGTATTCGTGTCATTGAAAGACACCATCTCAAGCTTCAAAGGTTTGTTAGATGGTCAATACGATGACATTCCAGAACAAGCGTTCTTGTACTGCGGTACGATTGACGAAGTGTTGGAAAAAGCGAAAACACTGTAATTATCAGGAGGCATTATGGCTATAGGTGTAACGCAAAATACGTTTCAATTGAGCGTGGTTAGCGCGGAACGCACTTTGTATACCGGTCCGGCGCATGCGTTAGCTATTGCCGGTGCTGATGGTGAGTTAGGGATTCGTCCTGGACACTCACCACTGATCAGTAAAATTAAGCCTGGCGTGGCGCGTATTGCTGGTAAGTTGGATCAACCAGAAGAGATTTTGTACATCTCAGGTGGTTTGGTCGAAGTTCAGCCAGACAGCGTCACTGTGCTTGCAGATACCGCGCTTCACGGTACTGAAATTGATAAAGCACGTGCTGAAGCTGCCCGTAAGACTGCGGAAGAGAATATTCGTCAGTCTGGCGGTGACATGAGCTTCTCTCAAGCGCAAGTTGAACTGACCAAAGCATTAGCACAGCTACGCGCTGTAGAATTGGCGAGTCGGACACGCAAGAAACGTTAAGATCGTTAGTTTTACTTTTGCATGTAAAATCAAGGCACGCCATGGCGTGCCTTGTTGTTTTAAGCCTTATGTCAGGCCATTACACATCAAACTGATTCAGCTGTTCTTTCACTTGTTTTACTTCCGAAGAGTAGTTGGTCACGATGTTGTTCATATCTTGCGCAAGATTTCCGGTGTGCTCGGCGATACCAGATAGAGTATCAATGTCGCGGTTAACTTCTTCACTTGCTTTCGATTGCTCTATGGTGGCGTTAGCGATGCTGTTGATATGTGAATTCACAGAATCAATCACCGATTCGAGTTCATCAATACTGCCTTTTACCGTGTTGACTGAGTTGAATGTATCGTCGGTGGCAGCTCGACTTTTGGCCATATTTTCAACGGCCATTTCCGTGTTGTTAGTCATATTTCCCAGCAATTCACTAATGTGTTCGGTCGCTTCTTTACTGCGTTGAGCCAAATCACGAACCTCGGTAGAAACGACGGCAAATCCACGGCCATGTTCACCCGCTCGGGCGGCTTCGATAGCGGCATTCAGCGCCAGCAAATTGGTTTGTTCTGAAATACCATTGATGGTTTCGACAATTTTTCCTACGCTATCTGCATCTTTTTCGAGCTCTTGCATACAGGCCTGAGTCTGTTCTATTTGCTCGACTAACGCTTCAACAGCTTTAAATGAGGAGACACTTTGAGTCTGGCAGGCACTGATTTTATCGTTCATTTCCTGAGTTTCTTCTAATGCGCGTTCAGAAGAGTGAGCGATTTCAGTACTGGATTGAGATAATTCGGTCATTGCAGCAGCGATATTGGTACATTTGGCGGTTGTATTAACACTACTATTACCGAGATCTTTGGCGCTTTGAACGATCTGTTTCAATCGATCGCTACTGTGGTTATTAGTACTTATGACGTTTTTCAACAGATCGCGGACGCTCAAAATCAGGGTGTTGATACTATTAGAAACCTGCGCTGTTTCATCTTTGCCATCACTTTGAAAGCTATGAGTGAGATTGCGATGTTGTGCCATATTGGCCAGTTCACTATTGAGTAACCCAATCCGCTGTTTTAAATCGCTAATAACAATGAACAATACAATTATTAATACCAGCCCACCAAGGATACTTGCCACAATTAGAAGCATCTCATAACGCGTTGCGGTATTGATTTTATCTTGCGTTAAAGATTGCATATCTTTTTGCAGGGTATTACGCACTTGGTTTATTTGTTTAATACGTTCCGTCGCTAAAGCAAACCATTCCGTTGCGGCAGGGCCTTGTAATGCATCGAGTGTATTTTTTTGGGTAAGATATTGATTTTGGATGTCGGAAACTTGCTTCCACGTGTTGCTTTGAATGACTTGCTCGAATTGAGCCAAGGCCGATGGGGGCATAGTTAACATCGCCTGCCGAGTTGCGTAATCAGCCGATTTGATGTAATCCATGACGGCAACATATTGCTCTATATTCGAAGATTTGCGGGCAAATGCGCCATTTAGAGCCCCACGCACTTGTCCTGCCCGCTCTTTAATTTCCATGATGGATAATAAAGACTTACCTAAGGTCGCGACGTCGACACTTTCAATTTTGCTGAGCAAAATACTCGCATTATTAATCGCAAGGCGGTTCAAATTAGAGTAATAGGCAAAAGGCGAGATCGTTGGCGACAGTGAATTGACTTGATTACGTACCTCGACCAATTTACCGAGTTCAGCCGACACGTCTTGTTGCAAGTCGTGGGCAAACTTGGGGGAAATGAAGGCCACATTAAATTGATTAAGAGCTTGGATAGCTTGATCGACTTTTTTTCGTTGAACTGCCAGTGCATCGACTTGTTCCTGCTTACCTTTGGAACCTAACATACCTGCGGTAAGGCCACGCTCGACCGCAAGGTTGTGTGCTAAGTTGTCGTACACAATCATTAGGTTAACTGTTTCGTTGTCGTACTTTGTATGCTCAGCTGTTCGGTCAAACTGACGTATCTCAGAGACAGAAAGTGCGATACTAATCAAAATAGGTAAGCCTGCTAAGATAGTGACCAGTTGGTAAAGGGGAAATTGTCTAAAGAATTTTTTCATCCTGATACCTGACATTTATCGCAGAGGCTGTAAGTTCAGCAAAGAGAACGCGGCCCTGCGTTATCGTTTTAGTCCTTAATGTTTGCATCACGCTAACACTGTCTAAGCTTAATTGTAGACAAGGTTAAAAAAGAACCAAGTTGCACAAGGAAATAATCTTAAGTAATCAATTATGGGTGGACTTTTTTCGGTTAACTGTTTCAGTTATGGGATTTTTTAGGCAAGATAGGCTCTCTAAGCCATTTATACCCAAATGACCTCAAGATGCAGAGCTTCATCAACGAGCTTAGGTTAAGCTCAATCACGGCAGGAATAATGATCCCCTTGCCATGTTATTTGGGTCAATACAGAAGAGTTAACTCAATAAGGAATTTATGGATATCAAAACATTGCTCGAGCAAATCACCATTTCAGCGGATAAGATTCAATTTAAAGAGGTCATCGCTTCTATCGAATCTGCTTATGAGTTTACTCCCGTCGCTTTTACGAATGGCAATGTTGAAAATGCCGAGGGACAAAACCAAGGGTCGTGCAAAATTTTTGCCTTTGCCAAATTGCATGGATTAACTCCAGAACAGACGATTGCTTGCTTTGGTGAAATTTATCGTGATGAGGTGCTTGCGCAACCGACCGCCGATAACCATCAAAATATTCGTCAGTTTATTGCCAACGGTTGGGAAGGTGTGACGTTTGCAGGTGAAGCGTTAAGTCCAAAAAAATAACGGATTCGATATATACCCAAATGACCTCAAGATGCAGGATTCAGAGCTTCATCAACGAGCCTAGGTCAAGCTCAATCACGGCAGGAATGGTCATTCCCTTTTAACGTGATTGGGCGCAGAAATAGGTTTGTTGATGAGCTCCCGAAGGGCGAGTTTTATTCGCTCCTAGGCTGTGTTACTGATTTTCTACGTAGAATGACTATGTCTTCAAATCAGTGCCTTGCCTAAGAGCGAATACATTCTCGCTGAAACAGCATCTTGAGGTTACTTGGGTATAACACTTATGAAAGCCGCGAAGTTAACACTTTGCGGCTTTTTGCTTCAGGCGATTGGCTGTTTAGTCAGACAATCACGACATAAGCAGGATTCTGTTTCTAAGCCGAGCATAGGCTCACGTTCTTCTACTGAAAAACACCAGCAGGTGGACTTGCCTGCTGCGATATCACATTGCGCTGGTTTTCCACAAGAAGGGCAGGTGTGAGTAGAGATTTCCCCCGCCAATTCACTCATCAACTTAGCTCTTTCTCTCTCATCTAACTCTTTCCAGCTTACAATTTCGTCGATAGTGCGTTTGCATCCAGAGCATATACCACCAGCATTTTTACAAGCAGCAATGCAAGGGGTGGTGATGGGGTTCGTCATAATCGTCTCTTATTCTAATTTATGGCTCTATGTGGCCGATTGTCTCAGTAACGTTAGCGCAGAGTATAACCAGCGTATTGGACTATGCGAAATTTTCTTTTTACCCTTGCTTCATTACGGGATTAACACTATTATTAATGCAAATGAGAATTAGTATCATGTAGGTGTTTTATGTTAGTGACAGCCATCGCCATCATATTTGTCATCAGTTTAGGGATTAAGCTGACTTTAAAAACAGAATGGATCGCGCTTTCAGCTCTATGTTTATTAGCGATATTTGCGTTAGAACCAGAACAAGTACTCCCTGTCTTTGCCAGTATTTTTCTCTTGGCACCTTTTTTCGTGCATTTTAGACGATCTGATACAACGAAAGGTGTTTTCATGGGATTTATGGTGTGTATAAGTGTCATGACTTCGGTAGTGACTTATATGGTTTAAAGAGAATTGTTATAAATTTAATGAATTTAAATCAGTCACTTATTGGGTTATTGTTCGATAAAAACCTTAAATTTTGTGATGTTAATTCAAGTTTGTAAGTTAGGAGAGGTGAAACGTTTTCTTTCGTTGTTGATATGTCTGTAGATGCTTATAATTGTCGCCCAATAAAATAATAATTTTATAAACGTAAGTTATCGTTTTCCAGGGCAAAAGGACTCTATATGCGTATCAATCGATTAACCCTACAGTCGCGGCTGATCATCGCGGTGGCTATTCCCTGCATTGCAGCGTTGTGTGTTGCAATAACCAGTCTTTACTCTATGTCTTTAATGCAACATCGAGCATCCGAATTGTATTTAAATACCGCCAACCCTATGCGCGCTGTCGCGGAAGCTGCATCTAGAATTCCGCGCATGAGGGTGGGAATCGATATGATGTTACTACAAGAAACGTCCTTAAAAGATGCCAAAGGTATATTAACTAGGGTGCAAGAGACGCGTAACGAAGATATACCGCAAATGAGCGATGCGATGAATAGAGTTGTTGAAGCGCAGGTCGATCCTTTATTGAAAAAGAAAGCTGAAAAAATTCGCCAACAATTTAATACAATGGTCAGTGATGATTTAACACCGCTGTTAGCTGCTTTCGAGCGGGGTGACATTGACCATGCCAAAGCCATCTATCGTGATCAATATGCCAAGCATTATAGCGCAATACGTCACGCTTCCGACATCTTGCTCAATGACTTATTAAAGCAAGCAGAACACCAAAATCGTTTAAGTTATGAAGAATATCAAAGCGGTAAAGTGATTGAGATAGCGCTTATTATCATCGGGTTAGTCATTTCTATCGTCACCGCGTGGGTTATTATCACTCACCTGCGACAACGGGTTGATATTATTAAATCCACCCTGATTGATGCCGCGCAAAACTTAGCGCTTAATCACCGAATCGATCTCGATGGACGTGATGAGTTGGCCGATATAGCACGCAGTTTTAATCAATTCATCGAAAAATTACACAGTACGATTGATCAAGTCGCGGCGCAGTCAAGAGAGCTGGGTGTGATGGCAAAAGATGTCGCAAAACGCTCTCATCAAACGCAAAGTAACTGCACTTCACAACGCGATCGTACCCTGCAGGTGGCAACCGCTATTAATGAGTTAGGTGCAACGGTCAGTGAAATTGCCAATAATGCTGCTCAAGCCGCGGATGTGGCAAAAGAAGCAACGGAACGTTCCGGTGAAGGGCAAAACGTGGTCGGCCAAGCGCGTGAACAAATTGGGTATTTATCGCATGAACTGACCGAAGCAAATAGTGTGGTGGATTCATTAGCGAAACAAGTCGCAGTGATTAGTACGACTCTCGATACTATTCGTAGTATCTCTGATCAAACCAACTTGCTGGCGCTTAACGCTGCCATTGAAGCGGCACGAGCCGGTGAGCAGGGACGTGGTTTTGCTGTGGTTGCCGATGAAGTCCGCACCTTAGCAAGCCGTTCGGCTCAATCCACATCCGAAATTCAGGCAGTGATTGATTCGTTACAAAATGAATCTAAATTGGCGGTCAATGCGATGGATAATGGCCAGCAGCAAAGTCAGAAAGTCGTAGATTTTGCGAATAGTGCCACACAGGCGTTAGCGACAATCAATACCCATATTCATGACATTAGCGATCAAAATATCCAAGTTGCAACCGCAACAGAAGAACAGTCTACGGTGGTTGAAGATATTAATCGTAATGTCGAGGATATTAATCAACTGACTAACCAAACAGCAGAGTTTGCCTCACAGCTCAATCAAGCGAGTGGAAATTTAGATCTGGTGTCTGGTGAGCTGGATCGGTTAGTTGCACAATTTAAGCTTTAGAACAGAAACTTATATAAGCGATTTATATTGTTTGTGTAAGGACAATAAACTTTTGGTGATAATGGCCAAAATAATAAGTTTATTAGATGCTTACTGCTGATTAAAATGACAAAAACAGCATAGATAACTAACCATATAGAGTTCACAGAGGAAGACTATTTAACGGTATATAACTAATAGTAATAACATATTAATAAATTTTATGTGAGATATTGATACTCTGCGTTAAACGTGGTTTATTGATGCCAGTTGTAGTTGTTAGGAAGTAATTATGTGCCGTTGGCTTGCCTATCAAGGCGTCCCCATTTATCTCGATGAATTAGTTTACGAACCAGAGCATTCACTGGTTCACCAAAGTCTAGAAGCACGTAAAGCCGTGACACGCGTGAATGCTGATGGGTTTGGTTTGGGTTGGTATACGGATGAAAGAGAAACTCCGGGACAATTTCATGAAGTGTTACCCGCATGGAGTGATGATAACCTGAGATCGTTGACTCACCATATAAAGTCGCATCGGTTTATGGCCCATGTGCGTTCCTCTACTGGAACTCAAGTATCTCGTTCAAACTGCCATCCGTTCATTGATGATCAGTGGATGTTTCTGCACAATGGTCAAATTGGTCAATTTGAAAAAGTGAAGTGGGAGCTGGAAAAGCATTTACCAGAAGAGCTCTATATAAAGCGCAATGGCACAACAGATAGTGAATTGATCTTTTTATTGATGATCAAAAATGGTTTACGTGATGATCCTATTGCCGCAATCAATATAACCATCAGTGAAATTGAAGATGTTATTGCTGATAAAGGCGTGACTGAACCATTTCGCGCTTCAATGTGCATCTCTGATGGACAGAGTTTTTGGGTTGTGCGCTACAGCAGTGATGGCCATCCACCGACTGTATTCACTAAATGCTGTGAGAGAGGTATGGTGTTGGCGTCTGAGCCGCTTGAGAGCGGTCGTGCTTGGCATATCATGCAAGAACAAACCATTATCCATGTACAAGCGTGTGAATTAACCACTTACCCCATCACTTTGCTTAAATCCTGTGCTTAGCGCCTTACTCATGGGTTAACACTGCTTTTTTCTCGACATGATGCACTGCCCAAAAGCAGTGCATCTCTTTTTGTGTCCCAATTTGATGTTAAATTCAGGTTGAGTTTTGGCTAAATTAACGCCAGTTTGTTGTAAAAAACTGCAACTTTTCTGCCGAAAGACTTCTATCTAACCAATTGACTTAACTAAGGCTTTGAATCCTATTGCGATGGGGGATTGGCAACGGTATAGTACCAGTCATAAATGAGAATAAGTATCAAAATCTATAGCATTTGAACAATGTAAGGAACCTTTTTATGAAAGCGTCGACGAGTGTTGCCATTTTAGGGCTTTTGGCTGCCTTTTCTTCCCAAGCAAGTACCGTTACCATTCAACACGAACTAGGGAAAACGACTCTAGAACAACAACCGAAACGAGTTGTGGTGATCGGAATAGGGGCGTTAGACGCCATCGATGCTTTCGGTATTAAACCTGTTGCCGTATCAAAAGTGGGTTTTATGCCTGACTTTTTAAAGAAATATCAAGGTGAGCAATATGGTTCGGCTGGATCACTGTTCGATCCAGATTTTGAAAAAATCTATTCTGAAAAACCCGATTTGATCATCATTGGTCCGCGAGCGGCCAAAGCGTACAAAGAATTATCAGACATCGCGCCTACTATCGTATTTGGTAACGTTGATACCACCGATTACTGGAAAAATACCCAACAGCAATGGCGTAACTTAGGCAAAATTTTTGCTATTGAGCCAAAGGTCGATGCAAAAATTGCTCAATTAGATAAAGAATTCAAACAGATCAAAGCGTATAACCAAGCACACCATGAAGATGCCATGACGGTCTTGTCGACTGGCGGTAATGTGAGTACTTTTGGTGAAAAATCACGGTTCTCTTCTGTCTATGAAGACTTTGGTTTTACGCCTACGGTGAAAGTGAAGCAGAGTAATCGTCACGGTGATTTGATCTCTTACGAATATATTCGTGAACACAACCCACAAACCCTATTTATTATTGACCGCGACAAACTGGTCAATAAAGGTAAAAGTCATACGCATGAAGACTTTGAAAATGCACTCGTTAAAGAGACGGACGCATACAAACATCATCGTGTCACCTACTTAAATCTCAATGCTTGGTATTTGGGGGTTGCTGGTGTGCATGCGACTGAGCAGATGATTGCTGATATGCAGCAAGTGGTAAGTGTTAAATAACGATTTGTCATAGGCCCACTTCAATCGGTGGGCCTTGTTGTAATAGCTCTATAGAGGTTTTGTGTGAAAAAGCTATTATCCGCATTAATCTTGCTTAGTATCGCGTCTCTCTTCGTCGGCGTTGGTGACGTTTCCTTTTCTGCGCTCATGGCTGGTGATTCATTAGCATGGCAGCTTTTTGTGACGAGCCGTGTTCCGCGCTTAATCGCGATTTTGCTTTCTGGTGCAGGTTTAAGCATTGCAGGACTTATTATGCAGCAGGTCAGTCAAAACCGTTTTGCTGCGCCATCCACATCCGGCACGATTGAGTGTGCCATGCTGGGCTATGTGCTGAGTTTGGTGATATTTGGTGATGGTAACAACATCTGGCTGATCTTTTTGGTTTCAATGGCTGGCACGTTGGTCTTTGTTCAGTTTATCAATCGTATTCAATTTAAAAACGCCATTTTCGTACCATTAGTGGGTATCATTTTTGGTAATGTGGTCTCTTCAGCCGCAACATTCATTGCTTATAAATACGATGCGGTACAAAACCTGATGGGCTGGGGGGTAGCGAACTTTGCTAATTTGCTGCAGGGGGATTATGAGCTGCTCTATATCGCCATACCCATTGCGATTTTTAGCTATTTGTACGCCGCTCGAATCTCTGCTGTTGGTATGGGCAAAGATTTTGCGGTCAATTTGGGTTTGAATTATCAGCAAGTGTTGGTGATTGGCGTCTGTTTGGTGTCCATGATGTCGGCAACCGTGGTCATGATTGTGGGTCAATTGCCATTTTTGGGCTTGATCGTCCCTAACTTAGTGAGCAGTTTTTGTGGAGACAACTTGCGGCGTAATATTCCCATCAGCGCAGCCTGCGGTGCGTTACTAGTGCTGGCGTGTGATTTAGTGGGTCGAGTGATTATTTTCCCGTATGAAGTGCCTATTTCAATGATTATTAGCATTCTAGGCGGTATTGCCTTTATTACCTTAATCCTGCGAGGTCAAAAGCATGCAGGATAGAACCAAGCTGGTTATATTAGTTGTTGTCTCGTTAGTATTTGCGGCACTGTTTATCTGTATCGGTCTAAATGCAGACAACTACCATTACTTTTTGTCACGTAGAGCACCTAAGGTCATCGCCATGACTTTAGCCGGCATTGCGATTGCTCAGTCTTCGTTAACGTTCCAAACCATTACCAATAACCGGATTTTAACGCCGAGCATTATGGGGTTTGACTCCTTGTATATGCTGACCCAAGTATTGGTGGTGGTGCTGTTTGGTGGAATGAGTTTTTACTCCGTCAACGCTTATGCGAATTTTACGATTGCCATGGTCGTTATGCTGGGCTTTTCATTTTTGTTGTTTGCTTTTTATTTTCGTGGTCAGCAGCGAAATTTGATGGTGTTATTATTGCTTGGTGTGATTCTCGGGGCTTTATTTGGCAATGTGGCTTCATTCTTGACAATGTTAATGGACCCTAACGATTTTGCTACCTTGCAGTCAAATATGTTTGCAAGTTTCAACAATATTAATGTCGACCTAGTGTATTTAACTGCACCATTATTAATTGTTGTCGCCTTTTTATTATTTCGAATGCATAGAACGCTCGATGTGTTTTGGCTTGATCAGGATAATGCTATTGGGCTAGGAGTCGATGTACGAAAAACAACCAGAAATGTATTGTTATTGAGTGCCATTTTAATTTCGATATCGACAGCGCTGGTTGGGCCAATTATGTTTTTCGGTTTATTGGTTACCAATTTAACGCGTGAATGGTTTAATACTTTCCGCCACCGTACGTTATTATTCGCCTGTTCAGCGATGTCGGTATGTGCGTTATTGTCTGGTCAATGGGTGGTAGAAAAAGTATTTAATTTTGGCACAACAATCAGTGTTGTCATTAATTTCATTGGTGGCGTCTACTTTTTAACGCTACTGATTCGTAACAAAGTGGTTTAAGCATGATTCAATTACAGAAACTCACAAAATTATTTGGCCAACATACTGTTGTTGATAAGGCGAGTGCTGAGTTTGAAAAGGGCAAAGTGACGTCGATTATTGGCCCCAATGGGGCTGGTAAAAGTACATTGTTGTCCATGGCGAGTCGCTTAATTGCTCGCGATGAAGGTGATGTATGGATTGATAGTAAGCCATTAGTTGATTGGGATACGAAAGAACTCGCTAAGCGTCTCTCTGTTTTGCGTCAGGCAAATACGATTACCATGCGTTTTACTATCCGCGAATTAGTCTCTTTTGGCCGTTTCCCTCATTCACAAGGTAAACTGACGGCAGAAGATGAAAAAGTCATCGACCAGTCTATCGAATATTTAGGCATCAAAGATATTGAACATAAATACTTAGATGAATTGAGCGGTGGTCAACGACAAATGGCTTTTATTGCGATGGTAATGGCCCAAGATACCGATTATATTTTTTTAGATGAGCCACTTAATAATTTAGATATTAAACACTCTTTGAAGATCATGGCGACAATTCGAAAACTTGCACATGAGTGGAATAAATCTGTGGTTATTGTTATTCACGATATTAATTTTGCTTCTTGTTATTCCGATTCGATTATCGCATTAAAGCGCGGAAAAGTGGTGGCAAATGGTGCGGTCAATGAGGTGATTCAAGAATCGGTGTTAAGCGATATTTATGAAACGCCATTTAAAGTCATTGAGCAGGATGGTAAAAGGATGTGTTTATATTACACATGATGAATGAATCCCATTAAATTTAATTATTTACTCACACAATAATTCACCACGATTTAACCATCGTGGTGAATTTTTTATGTGTGTGGTTGATTAATGAATGTTTAAATTTGGGCCGAGAAAAAATTCATTTCTTGTCAGAGATCAAGAAAAAAACAAATGAATTGCAGAAAAAATTAAAACAAAGTTGAAAGATTCAAAAATTATTGAATAATGGGGACTACAAAACGGAGAAGCGCTTAGCTTCAAAACCATACTCAGATACAGGATATAGCACCATGTCGAATTCTTACGTGTTGGTCATCAACTCTGGTAGCTCTTCGCTAAAATTTGCTGTCATTGATCCAGAAAGCGGTGATGCAGTCGTTAGTGGCCTCGGTGAATGCTTCGGTTTGCCAGAAGCAAACATTAGCTGGAAATACCAAGGCGAGAAAACAAAAGAAGAGATCCCAGCTGGTGGCGATCATCATCAGTATGCGTTTGAACGTATTGTTAAATTGCTAGATTCTATTGGTTTGAGTGAACAGTTCGTTGCTGTTGGTCACCGTGTTGTTGCTGGTGGCGAAGCGTTTAAAGGCACTGTTCGTGTTGATGAAGAAGTGGTAGCAGAAATTGAGCGTCTTGCTGAGCTTGCTCCTCTTCATAACAAAGCCAATGCAGCGGGTATTCGCGCAGCAATGGAAGTGTTCCCATCACTCCCTCAGTTCGCTATTTTCGATACAGCTTTCCACCAAACAATGCCTGCGAAAGCATACATGTATGCAGTTCCTCACGAAGTGTATGACGAATACAAAGTTCGTCGTTACGGCGCACATGGTACTAGCCACTATTTTGTAAGTCGTGAAGCGGCAAAAGTGTTAGATAAACCAGCGACAGAGTGCAATATCATTACTGTTCACTTAGGTAATGGTGCATCCATCACTGCGGTTAAAAACGGTGAAAGTGTTGATACCAGCATGGGCTTAACTCCGCTTGCTGGCCTTGCTATGGGTACTCGCTGTGGTGATTTAGACCCAAGTGTTATTGAATTCTTAATGCGTAAAGGTTGGGATCAAGAAAAAGTCTTTACCACGTTAAATAAAAAATCTGGCTTGTTAGGTATTTCTGGTACAACAAGCGACATGCGCGGCATTTTAGAAGCGTGTGAAGCAGGTGACGAAGCAGCGCAACTTGCTTTTGACGTATTTACATACCGTGTAGCGAAATACATTGGTTCTTACCTAGTTTCAATTGGTGATTTAGACGCGATTGTCTTCACTGGTGGTATCGGTGAAAACTCATTACCTGTACGTCACGCTGTTCTTGAATACTTAAAAGTATTTGGCTTTGTTGAAGATCAAAAAGGTAATGAAGATGCTCGCTTTGGTGCTTCAGGTCAAATTGCTGCGTCTGAAATGCTTGGTGCGATTGCATTAGTGATTCCAACTAACGAAGAGTTAGTCATTGCTCAAGATTGTGTAAATTTACTGTAATTGCTCCACAACGGCAGTAAAACTTAATCCCTTCCTCTACCCCGATTGAGAAAGGGATTTTCCTCTCAGCCCAAATCCTCAGTGATTTGGGCTTTTTTTTCGTCGTTCATTTGATGAAAACATCAAACAGTGCATGTTTAATGAGCTTAAACACGGTTATCACCGGTTGAATAAGCAATGATTTGGCTGATTTCGGTAAAGCTACGGCCAGATTCTTCATGCCATTGGTTAAAGGCATCGTTAGTGGCGTACAGAGTGCGTTTGGTGTCTTTACCACCATCAATGACCTTTGTGGCTCTCAGATAGGCTTCTATATCGTGGGTCAGTAGAAATGTGTCTACTCCTAATTGCCGTAATGCATACGGCCCAGTATTACCACCGAGGCGCTTACCGTGCTTTTTCAGATGTAACCAAAGGTCGACAATGCGCTCTTGTGGAAACTGGGCAACCCATTTCCCAAATGATCCGTGATCCAAACGAATGTCAAAAATCATCTGAGCATTCGCTGGGATGGTCATGACTTTAGGCAAGTAGCGAATAATACCTGGATTTTGTGCTTTTTCTTCCCAAGCTTCATCGGGTTGCATTAGCAGAGGCTCTAAACGGAACTGGAAAAACAGTTGCTCAAAATTGGGCCACTTATCGGCAACAACTTTCCATTGGATACCACTTTGAAATACTTTCATAGTAAAAGCGGCTAACCAGCGGTCATCAGGAATTTGAGCAATTTGTTCTTTAGTCAGTGGGTGACGTAATAAGGATTCTAATGCGCTTTGGCTACCTTTACGTTCGCAGGCACGTTGATAGATAGAATCAAATTTTTCAATAGTCATAGATTAACGTCTTAATGCGATGGACAGATCGTTATCTTATCAAATTTGATGCTGTAGCGTTGCCGTTATCTATTCGTCTTCAATCACTTACCGTCAGGAATGACGCATGCCTTAAGCGGCAAATCTCGCGATTGAAGAAAATTTTCTTTTATCACTGAAAAAAGAGATGTGCGTCGAATAATGTTTTTATGCAATTCACTATTGCTGATGGCAAAGAAATGTTACTCAGAGTAGATAAATGAATGAACGAACGGCAGATATATCCATTAGAGGTAGGGGATTTATATGCAATTTGCCTATGATTAGCTCAGAAATTAACGGCTATTCTAAGGATTGATACATGCAGTGGTATAGAAATTTGTCTATCACCAAGAAGCTTCTTGGGTTAGTGATAATATTGTTGGCCTTGGTCGCTGCTACATCTGCTTATGCCATTTATAAAATGAGCCGTGTCGCCACAGAAATTGATGCCATAGCGAAAGAAAATATCCCTTTAGTGAAGTTGGCTAGTGATATCACGGTCAAACAGCTTCAGGGAGCTATTATGCTTGAGAAGATCCTTAGAATCAGTGATATTAAATCACAAGACACCACGTCTCAGATGAAGAAATATAGCCAACAAATAAAACAAAATGCGCTCTATTTCGATGAAAAAGTGATGGTTGCCAAACAGCTGTTAGAGCAGTCCATCTCCCATGCTTTCACACAAAATATTCGCGATAGGCTAATTCAGTTAGACAAAGAACTCGATGTGATCATCAAACATCATAAAGAGTATGAGATTTCGATGTTTGCCATGCTTGATATCTTGAGTGACGGTGAAAAACATGGCGAGTTAGCTGATAGCGCTGCAAATTTAGAAACCAAACAAGACCTGCTCGATCATGAATTGGAACAGTTTTTACTGCGTTTAGAAAGCGCGACAGAAGCCGCTGTGATCGTGACTGAAAATGAAGAGCATGAAGCGTTAACCAATATGGTTATCATTTCTAGTTGCTCAGCTATTTTTGGGCTATTGGTAGGGATTATCGTGAGCCGTGCCATTGTTAAAGGTGTTACAAGCGCAAAAGAAGTCGCTGAAGAGATGGCAAAAGGCAATTTTGACCAGCATATAACGGTTGATAGCAAGGATGAAGTGGGGCAACTGCTTACTAGTATGAATCATGTATGTCATGCCTTAAGCCGTATAGTGAGTGAAGTCGTCAGTCGTGCTGATAATATCGCAGCAACGGTGGTGGAGTTGGCCGAAGTAGCAGAAATAAATCGTCAGGCAATGAGTCAGCAACAGCAAAATACTGAGATGGTAGCTGCGGCGATGACACAAATGTCAACGACCATCACCGAAGTTGCGAGCAATGCAGAGGGGGCAGCTGCATCGACGGATAGAGTCAACAGCAGTGCTCAACATGGCTGTGAAACCGCAGAAACGACGCAGGCACTCTCTAACAAATTGATTGAACAAGGCCGGTTGTGCCAAGACATTATTGGCGTCTTGCAAGGTAGTACCGAAAAAATTCAGAATTTTATTCAGGAAGTCGATGGAATCTCTGAGCAAACCAATTTATTGGCATTAAACGCATCAATCGAAGCTGCTCGCGCGGGAGAACAAGGCCGTGGTTTTGCTGTGGTGGCTGATGAAGTACGCAACTTAGCATCCAGAAGCCAAAAAGCGACACAAGAAATTTCAGATCTGGTCAATAAATTGGTTGGAAATACCCAAAATGCGGCAGCGATTATTGCTGGTAGCGATGATGTGATAATGCAAACGTCGACGAAGATTGAAGAGACGAAAGCAGAATTTATTGTGATTGCCTCTGCGATTGCAGAGTTGTCTGAGGCGAATTTACAAGTGGCCGCTGCCAGTGAAGAGCAATCGGTTACGTCTAACGAAATCAGTATGAATTTAGAAGGTATTCGTGAATCGGGCGGTAATGTGTTGCTGAGTACACAAGAAACCGCTCAAGCCAGTGAGGATTTATCGGTTCAAGCCAATTCATTGAAAGAATTAGTGGCCAAATTTAAAGTAAAAAAAGAATTGGTTTATTAATTAAAACAAAAAGTTAAGTATTTAAAATTAATTTCATGAAGGATCGTTTTACATTGTAAATCGATCCTTATTTGATCTCACAGTTGCGGTAATAATGGCTGTGACAAATTGATCGTCCAACCATCTCTACTCACTGCTAAATGGCGATGTTGAGAAACTTCGCGACGAATCGCATCCAAATGTTCATCCCAACAGTGGTAAACAACGAGGACAGGCACCTTTAATTGTTCACATAAACGAACACATTGTGGAAGATCACCATGAGAATCGCCTTCTGGCAGCGCATCAAAACAAGCGCACTCTTGGAATGCAATATCTACATTTTTCATCAGCAACTGACTTTCTTTCGTTGGACGACCATCACCACTATAAAAGAGGGAATTAATCCCGTTATCAATCCTTAATGCTCGATTCGAGACTTCATGTTGAGTGAAGGCTGTTTTTATATTCTACTCGTTCCATATAAATTGGTCTTCTATTGTCTGCCAGTGCAGAGTAAATGGTAGATTGCTGTCGGGCCAACTTGCTAGTTTTACCAAGGATTCAAGTGCTTGCTGCTGTTTGGATTGACAAAATATCGTGAGCGGCTTAGTGCGTTTAAATGCTTTCCAGTTGCCTAGCAAAGCTGGCAACCCAGCACAATGATCGGGATGGATATGGGTAAAATAAATAACATCGATGTCATTGATATTCATATCTCGTTGCCAGATTGCACGAGGAATGGTTGGGCCACAATCAATAAGCCAAGTCGTATTTAGGTCTTTCACTAAAATTGCCGAGGTATTCGATTCTTTAGCAAATGCACTTCCGCATCCCAACACATCAATAATCATTCAACTCTCCTTTACAGGGACAGGCACTTTAAAACCCAATCATAACGGGGACAGACATGGTTATTCCACCTAAATTTACCATCTCTATGCATATAAGGCAGGCGACACAACTTTGCTGTAGTGGCTCGAGTAACTAATTATTCAATTTAGATAACTAATGGAGACAGGTAAGAAAACGACTTGGATGATAAAAGGGGGATAATCAAAAATTGACGGTTTGTAAACGTTGCCGGGGGATAAGGTGTTTGGTCTTTTCTATCGTTTGTCTGGAACCTACCCATAATCGGCCGCGCTGTTCGAGGTTGGCGCATGTCGTGATAAAGTCAGGTATAGCAATCGACAATCGAGCCAAAATAGGTGGCTGTTTGATGTCTATTTCACCGCGAGCGGTTAAATGATGGTTGTGCCTTCCATACCAGTCTATCCATTCAAGATAATCAGTGAAGTTAAAAGGTAGATAATAACCATGCTGTGATGAATTGGTATGACGACGAAATGGGGCAAGGCCAATAGGTGTTTTGGCATTCAAACTAAAGGAATTAATGCGCTTTTTAATCGATGTATGATCGGAGGTTTCTGGAGTTTGTGCGATGTTAGCCCGAATGGGGTTCAGATCTACGTAGGTCATTGCAGCAAGCAGTGCCTGCTCATCCAACAAAGCTTGAGATTTATAGCGACCTTCCCAAAAATGTCCAGTGCATTGATCTTCTTTGTTCGCTTGAAGTGCGATAGCCATATTGAGCTCTCGCATCATCCAGCTTAAAGAATATAGCCTTTCGCGCCAGACATGAATTTGCTTTTGACAACTTTCTTTGATTTGCGGATCTTCAATGTTTTGGTCTCTATAACGTATCATAATTTCATCGA
This sequence comes from Vibrio eleionomae, assembly GCF_009874545.1. Classification (NCBI taxonomy): domain Bacteria; kingdom Pseudomonadati; phylum Pseudomonadota; class Gammaproteobacteria; order Vibrionales; family Vibrionaceae; genus Vibrio; species Vibrio eleionomae. The sequence goes on from NZ_WEKT01000017.1 coordinate 23,679, forward strand.
GTGAATGCTGGATTGACCAGCGCTGAATGACCTCCTCCTCACTTAAATTCAATGCCTTATCGCGATTAATGTGCACAACTAAATGGTAGTGATTACTCATTACGGCATAGGCGCAAATATCAATACAATAGATTTGCGCCAGTTTCAAAATACGAGATTCTAACCATTGGCGTCGATGCTCGTAAGAACGACCCGAAACCGCATCAATGCCACAGAGAAAAGAGCGTCTAACACAGCGAGATACACAGTGATAATAAGGTGTTATTGATAAATCCACTTGCTGTCGTCTGGCGATAGTCATAGTGCGCTCTCAGGAGAGGGAAGTGCCATCATGTTAAAGGGATTTGTGGAAAATAACGAGTAATTGGATGCATTGCTGCGATTCAATTCAAAATTAACGGTGCCTGTCCCTGTAATTGAAATGCCCTGGACGGAGAGTGGAACACCCAGTATTGAGACAATGGGTCCGAATACTGGGTGAAGCGTTCTAGTGTGTAGTGGATTGCGTTGTTTTAGGTTGTTGAAAAATTTTGCATGCTCTAATTGCATGAATGATGAAGAGTACTGAGATAAAACACGCGATAGTCCATAACCCAGCTTTTAATCCACCTAAATGCAGTACATCGGCTTGACTGAGATTTTGAATATAGAATGCTGCACAAATTGCGGTGCCTAAAGCAATAGCAGTTTGTTGTAAGGTGGTCATAAACGCACTTCCGACACCGGCAAATTGCGCAGGAATATCGGATAAACCGATGCGCAGTGAGCTGTTAACGGCAAACGCATTACCAACCCCAATAATTAGCATGGGAGGAAGTAACGTCCAGGGGGTTAAGTTATTGCTATGAGCTGAAATAATCTCATACAACCACCAATATCCAACTAGGTTAATCGCTGAACCGATTAAGATCACACCGGTAAAGTTAAATCGGGTAAAGAATTTGGCCAATTTGCCAGCGTAAAGAGAGCCTACAAAGTAAGAGATCCCCAAGCCGATAAACGCATTTCCCGAATTAAATGAAGACATGTGAAAGCCAGATTGAAGTGTCAACGCTACCACAAACATATAACCGCCATAAGACGCGACTTGGAGCACCAAGCTAGTACAGCCGAGTATCACTAGAGGCCGTTTTAGTAACGATGGTGGCATTAATGGTGTACGTCCTTGTTGCTCTTTAAGGTCTTCCACTTTCCATAACCAACGCATCAAGGGTAGCGTAATCAGTAGCATGGCCCAGATTAAAACATTCCATCCCATATCAGGCCCGGCAGAGATAGATGTTAAGATCAGCGTGACGATAACGGCTAACAAAGTTGTCCCAAACCAGTCGAGGGATAGGCTGGATTGCTCTTTTGTTTCTGGGATCCATTTATTTCCAAAATACAAAATGACAGCGCATATAGGTAGGTTAATGTAGAAAACGCTGCGCCAACCCAGACCAAATAGATCAGCAGACACCAGCCAGCCACCTAAAATTTGACCAATAATAAATGAAAGTCCACCAACTGAACCGTAAATACCGATGGCTTTAGAGTGACGCTCACCATGCAAAGTAACATGAATGGTAGCCAAAATTTGTGGCATTAGCATTGCTGCTGCGATGCCTTGCAAAATCCTTGCGGCTATCAGTAAATAAATTGAAGGCGCTAAGCCACAGATAAACGAAGCAATCGCGAAACTGGCGATGCCATACATAAACAATTTTTTACGTCCATATCGATCGCCCAAGCGGCCACTCATAGCAAGGCTGATAGCGAAAGCGAGTCCATAAAGAGAAACGATCAGCCCTAGCTGAGTTTTATTTGCGTGAAGCGATACGCTAATTGCATCTAAGGCAACGTTGACGATTGAGAAATCCATTTGTGGCATCAATTGTCCTGCCACTAAAAGAATCAGCCCAGCGGCTGAAAGATCTTTTGCATTTGATGAAGTTGTTTTCATTTAAAACACCGGAATTAATCTGAAGATGCTATTATCGGTTTTATATTAAAGGTGTACTAGAAACTGTTTAGACTCGTACTAGGAGTATCAGGATAACGTTATGACGACCCAACTTTTGACCCGCAAAGAACGTCTCGGAGAGTTCCTACGCTTAAAACGTAACAGCATTGCTCCTGAAACGCTAGGCTTAGTTAAGCCCTCTCGCTCAAGGACTCCTGGGTTAAGACGTGAAGATGTGGCGGAACTGGCCGATATTAGCACTGTTTGGTATTCAAAGCTTGAACGAGGCAAGGCAGAGAGAGTGTCTCGTCAAGTCATATTAAATATAGCGAAGTCATTGCTGTGCGATGATAGTGAAACCCGGTATTTGTTGCAACTGTCGGGCCACACAGAGGTGCCATCGTATACCACGGAAAGAAAAGGGTTGTCTGATGAGGTGAAGGAGATGATCAATGCACTTTCGCCTCTACCCGCCATGATGACGAATGACTTCCGCGATATCCTTTGGGTTAATCGAGCGTTTGAACAAATGGTTGGAATCACGTTCGACGCAATTCCTCAATCAGAGCGAAACACGGTAAGGCTAATGTCTCACAATCCGATTTGGCAGAGTTGGCTAAAAGCCGATTGTGCCGATTCTTTGCAAGATTGTATGCAAAATTCAGCGGCGCGGATTCGTGCTGCGATGGTGAACCGAATCTGTGACCAAGAATGGCAGCAACGTTTAGATTCTTTAATGGCAGATTGTCCAAAATTTCAGGAAATATGGTCAAACCACAAGATCAAGGCAAAAGATATGTTAGAGAAGGAGTACCATCACAAGTTACTCGGCGACATGGTATTTCGTAAACAGTACTGGTCCCATTGCTCTGAAGATATCGTTGGGCAATTGGTCGTGTTTACTCCGGTAAACGACAGCGATAAGCAGCGTCTATCTTTATAATGATTGCATTAAAATAGTGCAATAGTTGCACCAACAAGAATATTTGGTGCCATAATAGTGAAAATTGTTAATAAATATTTCAAGGCATTAGCGATAAAGTGCGCTTTTAGTGCAGTTTTGGCGCTGTTTTAGTGCAATTTGTGGCTTAAATATCGTTCGATCACGTACTATATTAAACAAGTTGAAATGTGTCCCATTTATGGAATACGAATTGCATTTCTCTGGTTATAACAATAAGCAGGGAAGAAAATCATGCAATTATCTAAACAGGAACAACACTGGCTACGTTGGTGGGGCGCAACAGGGAAATTCGCTATGTACAAAGCGTGCTTGTTTAACCACCATCGGATCCCCGTTATCGAAAAAACGTTTGAAAGTATTGCCGAAACTCGCGTAAGACTACTCACTGACTGGGCACAGAATTTGTGGTCATTTTTGGAGGATGCGTCTCTTTATCTTGACTCAAAACATGAGTCAGAATTCCATCAAGCATTAAGCCAACTGCTTGCCCGATCACCAGACCTTTCAGAGCTGATGATTGTTGATAAATCGGGATTGGTGCTAAGTTCAACTCACACGCAACATCAGGGTTTACACCTTAAAGAAAAAACGGCGTTACAGCGTGGGCTAACCAACCCCTTTTTGCATGGTCCTTACTGTGATCCCTGGACGTTAGATGCGGGGCCATCGAGCTCAACGTTTCACGACGAAGTCACCTTAATGTTCTACCAACCTTTATCCATGACGAATGGGGACAGACACTCTTCTAACGAGGACAGGCACTCTAATTCCGGTGCTTGCTACTGCCTTTGTGCACGTGTACCTAATGATGTTTTAGGCGATCTTATTCAACGCGAAGCGGGGCATATTTACAGTGAATCGGGCGATAACTATCTGTTTATGGTCGACTCTGTATTTAATCCTCAAATAAAGCCAGGTGTTGCGTTGTCCCGTTCCCGTTTTGAAGACAATCGTTTTTCCCATGGTGAAAACCTCAAAGAGGGCGTTCATACTCAGTGGGGGACAGTGAAAGTCGCGCAGCATACTGAGTTTGAAATTGTGTTTAATGATCCCGCTACCGGCCAGCTTCACCCTGGTGTGCGTGAAACCATCAAAAATGGCAGTAATTTGTACGTCGAATATCCGGGATACTCTGACTACCGACATATTCCCGTCATAGGGAAAGGTGTCACGTTTACCATGCCTGGATCGCTTGATCGTTGGGGCATGATGTGTGAGTCAGATTTAGAAGAAGTGTATCGACACCGCTCTTTAGCGCAGACACTAACCCAGAAATTTTCGTTGTCGATTGTCTTGGCGATGTTTTTCCCCAATCTCATTAATTATATTTGGCCAATGGCTGAATGGCAGCTGATTGCACTTGATGTGGTTGTCGCTCTGCCTACGATTATTTGGTTTTATCTCTCTACCGCGGGGGTGATGGCAAACCAGTTACAAAATATGTCCGGTGTGATGCAAATGCTGGCAGAAGGTGATGGCAATCTTAAACAGCGCTTAGACGTTAAACATATTCGTGAAGATGAAACGGGCGATTTGGCTCGTTGGACCAACAGTTTCATTGATAGTTTGGAAAATGTAATTAGTGACCTTGTCACTTCTAGTAAGGAGGTCAACAAGGTTTCCCAATCAATGTTTCGTCGTAGTCAGCAACTATTAGAGAGCAGTGATGTTACCGCCACTTCAATTACTGACATGCTTAAGTTAGTTGGTCAACAGAGTGAAGAAATCGTGCATGCTAATGATACTGCGACTGAAATGAATGAGTTAATGCGTGCGACGGTTGAATCGGCTGAACAAGATTTCAAACAAGCAAGTGAAAGTGCACAGGCCATTAAAGATATCGTACAAATATCGGCGCAAAAAGTGGAAGAAGTAAACAGCGAAATGGAGAAAATTGGCGGTATTGTTGAGCTAATCAGTGAAATTACTGCACAAACGAATTTGTTAGCACTGAACGCTGCGATTGAGGCGGCTCGGGCTGGGGAACATGGTCGAGGTTTTGCTGTTGTGGCCGATGAAGTGCGTAATTTAGCCAGTAAAACCAATGATGCTGCAACCAATATCGGTAACTTGATGGAAGTTCTTAGTGAACAATCTGCACAAGCTGTAGAAGCGATGCATCAGGGGATTACGAACGTTGAAACCAATACAACAGTGATCGATGAGAATAAACAAGGCGATGCGTTACAACAATCAGTGAGTGGGCTATTTGGACTCATTCAAGAGATTGCTCGTAATACGGAAGAGCACCGTCAAACCGCTGATGAGGCACAGCACACAGTATTGCAACTGCAAGAAGCATCACTGCAGTTATCTCGCCGAACTACGTTAATGCATAATGCATTAGCACGATTAGATCAGCTCACCGGAAGGTTTGATATTTCAAAAGCGAGTTAATCTCATTGTGAGAAAGAAAAAGCAGCGCCAAATTGGCGCTGCTTTCGTTTTATAAAAAACCATAATCGCTTAATAGCGACGATGTTGATCAATTCGACCAGCTTTCATCATCACCGCAGAATCACACATGTAATCAATGGTGTTGGGATCGTGGCTCACTAACACCATGGTTAGCTGGTGTTGGTCTTTGAGGTCGTTCAACAAGTTTAAGATTTCTGCCTGCACTGACATATCCAATGCAGATGTCGGTTCATCCAACAGCAATAATTTAGGTTCAAGTAGCAAGGCACGAACAATGGCAACACGTTGGCGCTGACCACCAGAGAGCTGGTGGGGGTAGCGGTCAATCATGTCGCTGGTTAGGCCAACTTGCTTGAATCCTTGCTCGATACGATCATCAATATCTTGAACTTTCAATTTCTTAAGGGGCTCAGATAAGGTGCGACGCAGACGATGCTTAGGGTGCAGTGATGCATAAGGATCCTGAAATACCATCTGTACTTCGCGGCGCAGATCGCCTTTGAACAGTTGTCCGGGCTTTAGGTCTCTATCCAGCATGTTAATACTGCCTTCCCAATGTGGGTTTAGGCCAGCTAATACCCACAATAATGAGGATTTACCACAGCCCGAAGGGCCGACTAACCCGAAGCATTCGCCTTGCTGTACGGATAAGTCCACACCGTGTACGACAGTATTACGGTTGTGACCTTGAACGTGAGTAACGCTGACGTTATTTAACTCAAGAATTGCCATAACGTTCCTCCAAAGCTTGACGATCTAATACTGGCAATGGGGCGCCACGTTTATCAATATGCGGTTGGCACGACCAGAGTGTTTTCGTGTATGGATGAGTTGCGTTAGCGAGCTCATTGGCGGGTAACTGATCCAACAGCTGACCTTGATACATGACTAAGACTCGTTCGCTGTATTGGGCAACTTGCTGTAAATCATGGCTGATCAGCAATAATCCCATGTCGCGTTCTTCGACCAATGAATAAATTAGCTCTAACACTTGATCACGCATGGCATGGTCGAGTGCTGACGTCGGTTCATCGGCGATAAGCAATTTGGGGTTATTGATTAGCGCAATTGCGAGCATGACGCGTTGCCCCATACCGCCTGACAGTTGATGAGGATACCAGCGCCGTAGTGTACTAGGGTTAGGTAGCCCTACCGCATTAAGCATGTATTCGACTTTTTCGATTCGCTCTTTACGACCCATTTTTCTATGCAGTTTCAATGGCTCTTCTACTTGCATACCAATGGTGCGTGCTGGATTCAACGCGTATTTAGGATCTTGCAGCACCATAGCAACATCTTGACCACGCAGTTGGCACCATTGCTTTTGTGAAAGAGATAAAATCGGTTGCCCGAGCAGCTCAAGTTTATTGGCACTTGGAATACAAGCACTTGTCAATAAACCCATTAACGTTCGGGCAGTCAGTGATTTGCCTGAGCCTGATTCGCCAACTAGCGCTACACGTTCTTTGCCCATCGAAAAGCTCAAGTCTTTGACTAATGGATGGCCGTTATCAAGGCAAATGTTAAGGTTATCGATATCAATCAATGTCTGATTATTTTGCATGACGTGGGTCCATTTTATCTCGTAAGCCATCACCAAGTAGGTTAAATGCAAGGCTTGCAAACAAAATAGCAACGCCTGGCACTGCAGCTACCCACCATTGGTCAAATATAACGCGACTGCCGCTAGCGACCATTGAGCCCCATTCTGCCGCTGGAGGCTGAATGCCCATCCCGAGGAAACCTAAACCCGCGGCGGATAAAATAATGCCACCTAAGTTAAGTGCGGCGCGAACAATCGCACTTGGCAAACACAGTGGAAGAATATGACCAACGATCAAAGCCCAACCGCTAATACCTTGCATTTTCGCTGCGGCTAAATAGTCGCTACGGCGCAAGGCTAGAGTTTCAGTTCTGGCTTGACGCGCAAATGAGGGCCAACTGGTAAATGCCAGCGCTAAAGCACCGTTCATCAGGCCAGGGCCTAAGATAGAAACCAATGCAAGTGCAATGACCAAGCTTGGCAGTGACATGACAATGTCGGTTAAACGCATCAGAACACGTTCAGTCCAACCACCAAAATATCCCGCACAAATACCGATTAATAGTCCAATTGGCACCGTGATGATGATGACCAGTGAAACTAATATCAAGGTTGGGCGTGAGCCATATAACACGCGAGCAAAGAGATCACGGCCAAAACGGTCAGTACCAAATAGATGCTCGGCACAGGGTGCTTGTAAACGCTGGGCAATGTTTTGAATATTGGGATCATAATGAGTGAGCAGCGGCGCAAATAGAGCAATCAGCACTAAGACCGCGACCAAAAATAGCCCAACATTGAAGGTATTTAGCCATTTCGGCCACCAAGAAGTTTTCATCGTTGTTGCTGTCATTAGCGTGTCCTCGGATCAACCCAACGGGTCAGTGCATCGGCAAGAGCATTGAGCGTGACAAAACACGTACCAATCAGCAGTGTTGAGCCTAATACTGCGGCAGTATCAGAAGCAAATAGGGCGCTGGTTAAGTAGCGTCCTAACCCTGGCCATGCGAATACCGTTTCAGTCAATACTGCCCCTTCGAGCAAACTGGTGTACGACAGGGCTAGGATGGTGATCATAGTGCCGAGAACATTGGGGAAAATATGGAAGAACAAAATACGCGCACGTGTCGCACCTTTCGCCAGTGCTAAAGTCACATATTCTTTGTTGCTCTCTTCTAACATAACAGCACGCAGCAAGCGGGTAATGGAGGCCATGGACAGCAGCGCTAATACCGCAACAGGCAGCCATAAGTGACCAATTGCGTTGAGCATAATTTCTGGATCACCGGTACGAAAGGCATCAAAGAGTACAAAGCCACTGTTGTATTCCATGGTATAGGTGTAAATATCATCTAATCGACCAGGGCCTGCTGACCAATGCAACGTGGCGTAGAATAATAACAAGCCTAAAAGGCCAAGCCAAAACACCGGCACAGAATAGCCCAGTAATGAGATCAAACGAGCAGCATGATCAAGAATACTACCGGGTTTATAGACGGCGAGTGACGCGAGCAAAATACCAAATAGTGCGCCAAAAAACATTGCAACGGTTGCCAATTCAATCGTAGCAGGGAAGGCCTGTTTGAGATCGTTAACGACCGGTTGTTGTGTGATTTGTGATACACCCAAGTCACCGTGTGCCATCTTTTCAACATAGGTAAGAAACTGCATTGGCAGTGACTTATCTAAACCGAGTTGATGGCGAGCTTGTTGGTATGTTGCTTCACTGGCGTGATCACCGACTAATTGCAACGCTGGATCAATTGGGGCTGCGCGCGACAATATAAAGGTGAAAATTAATAGTCCGCACAGGGTAAGTAAAAAGGACAAAAAGCCGCTCAACCAAGGTTGAAGGCGGCTTGTCCAAAACCGGCGCAATGCGCCGGATGATGGGTTAGATTGTGTCATACAAAATTATTTCGAAACGTTTTTGTAGAAGACCATTTCTGGAGTAATACCTTGCACGTAACCTTTAATGTCATCACGCAGTGCAACCAATTTTTTGTTCTGTAAACCCACAACATATGGTGATGATTCACGAACGCGGCGCTGTAGATCTTCATAGATCTTAGTACGTTTTTGACTATCAGTTTCTGCACGAGCAGCAAGCGTTAGCTTGTTCAACTCAGGGATGTGCCAGTTAGCACGCCATGCCAGTGTTTTACTGCCATTTTCTGGGTTGTAAGCAAACGCAGAAGCGTTAGTGTGAGGATCGAAGTAATCAGGGCCCCAAGATGTTAGGGTCGCTTGATAATCGTGCGATTTCACATTCGTTGCGATTTGGCTACTGACGCCAGGAATCAGCTCCACGTCAATCCCAGCTTTGGCAAAGCTTGCTTGTAGCGCTTGAGCGATATCGAGATATGGTGGTTGGTTAGAAACCGCAAGTTTAAAGTGCGGGTTTTTAATGCCTGCATCTTTAAGAATTTGCGCTGCTTTCTTCGGATCATATTTAAATGGCTGATCGGTAAGCGCACCATTAAAGCCAACTGGTAGGAAGTTTTGTTGCACAGCAAACTGACCGTGCATTAAATCGTCTGCAATACCTTTGTAATCAAAAGCGTAACGTGCCGCTTTCCAAAATGCTTGTTTACCGATGTCAGGGTTGGCTTTGTTGTCAGCATTAAACATTAAGTAGTATAGAGACGCGTAAGGCAGGTTGAGGGTTTTAACGCCTTTTTTACCTTGTAGCGAGAAGTATTGATCCGTACCTAGGTTACGAACCAAATCCGCATCGCCTTGCTCAAGAAGCAATTGACGTGTTGCCGCATCAGGTACGTTTTTCAATAGTACGTACTTAAGCTTAGGCGCGCCCGCAGGAGACGATGTATTTGCTTCCATCATCAAGATTTGATGCGGAACGTATTTACGAATTTTGAATGGGCCGCTACCTGCAGAGTGAGCATTGAGCCAAGCGTGGCCTAAGTCACCATCTTTAGCGTTGGCTGCAACGGTTTTTTCGTCAACGATGGATGCAGCAGGAGCAGAAAGTAGGCTCAGTACAAATGAAGGACCCACATTCACATCCCAAGACACTTTGACTTGGTTATCAGACACTTTTGTTAGGTGAGTGTCGACGTTTTTCTCATCCCAACCTAATTGAGTCAGGATAAATGAAGGTGCAAGGTTGAGTTTAACCACACGGCCTAAACTGAAGATGACATCTTCTGGGCGCACTGGGTTACCGCTAGCGAAAGTCGCACCATCTTTAAGAGTGAAGATCAGACTGTGCTGGTCGGCTTTCCATGAAGCGGCCAACGTTGGTTTTAGCTGCGTAGGATCATTAGGATCGGATTGCACTAAACGTTGGTAAAGGTTGTTAAAGCTCTGAACGGATGAAAGCTCGAAACCTTGTGCAGGGTCTAGGCTTGTTACGTCATCAAGAGATTGCGCAACAACCAGCGTGTTATCAGGTGTTTTGGCGTATGACGGTGCAGTCATACCAAGGCCAAGCATTAGGCTAGTGACTAAAAGGGAAGTTCTGGTTTTCATAGTATTCCATTATTTATTTTTTGATTTATGTCCATGGGCGTACTTATTCCATAGAGTTATAAGCGTACGGTAACTGATACACTCTGTGATAACAAGCACACTATTGTGTAACTCATATTACATTTACATCTGACTTGTAGCAGAAAGTAATAAGCCTGGTCAATATTAAAACGTATCGAGCAATCAGTGTTCGATCTGTATTGTGATCGCGCTTATAAAGCGTGATTTCACTGCCAGTTGTTAATATCGCAGTGTTCATCTCCGCACAATCACAGTGCACTATTTAAAGTTAATGCACAAGTTTGATTATGCACAAAATAGTTTATGGGGCAAAGTCACGTTTTTACTGTGTAAAATCTCGGTATATATATTGCAATCAAAGGGTTATTAATAAAAGGGAGTTGATAATGAAAATAAAAACCGTCGTTTTGGCCATCGCGTGCTTGATGGGAAGTTCGTGGGTGCAGGCAGCAGAACAGCCACATGTCACCATTTATGCCACGGGAGGCACTATCGCTGGGGCATCTAAATCGAATATAGACAGTACCGATTACAAAGCGGGCAGCTTAGGGGTGGATAAGTTGATTCAAGCCGTGCCTGAAATTAAGCAGTTTGCGGATGTGAGTGGTGTGCAAATCGCTAACGTTGGTTCACCCGATGTGAATCAGAAAACATTGCTCAGTATGACTAAAGCGATCAATAAAGATCTCGCGAAACCCTCGACTCACGGTGTGGTCGTTACCCACGGAACCGACACCCTAGAAGAAACCGCTTTTTTTCTTGATATGACGGTAAATTCTGACAAACCTGTGGTCATTGTTGGCGCGATGCGTCCCGCAACTGCGATCAGCGCAGACGGTGCAATGAACTTATATGATGCAGTTAAGTTAGCCAGTGTGGATGCTGCGAAAGGGCGTGGAGCCATGGTAGCGATGAATGACCGAATTAGCCCAGCGTATTACGTAACAAAAACCAATACCCATGCAGTAGAAACATTTGCTGCTCCTGAACAGGGATATATTGGCGGCTTTATCAGTGGTCAACCGTATTTTTATTATGCAGATACCAAACCGATCAATAAGCCTCATTTCGATATTACTAATGTGACAACTTTGCCGAAGGTCGTGATTCTATACAGTTATCAAGACCAAAGTGGTGAACTACTAAAAGATGCAATTAAAGATGGAGCAAAAGGCATTGTGATCGCAGGGACGGGCGATGGCTCTACACCAAGTTGGATTCAAGATACGATTAAACAGGCCATGAAAGATGGTATTCCTGTGGTGGTCGCAAGTCGCGTTCCGACAGGGTATGTTTCAACTCATGAAAACGCGATTGGATCTGGGTTCTATAATCCGCAGAAATCTAAAATCATTCTGGAGTTAGCATTAGCGAAAGGGGAGAAAATTCCGCAAATTCGACACTATTTCGCACAGCTATAACTTAACGAGCCACACACTCTAGATTTGTTCAGGGGCCAAGATAGAATATTCTTGGCCCTCTGTTTATTAAGTAATTGATATTTTGGGCGGAATTTGAGATTAGATATGAATGTTATTCAATATCTGTTATAAATAAGGCCCTAACGGGGACAGGCACTCTTGTGGTGATAGATTCAAGGTGTGTGTTGTTCTTGATACGACAAAGAGAAGGTATTCAAGACCCAGACGTTAGGAAGGAATAAATATGTTCAATACCGTGTTATTTGATTTGGATGGAACCTTAACGGATCCCAAAGTTGGAATTACTAAATCGGTGCAGTATGCTTTGAAGCGGTTTGATATTGAGGTTAACGATCTTGATGAACTTATCCCGTTTATTGGTCCACCATTGAAAGAGTCTTTTATGGCGTTTTATGGTCTCTCTGAAGAACAAGCACTGCAAGCCATTACCTATTATCGCGAATACTTTTCGCAAACCGGTATCTTAGAAAATGAACTCTATGCTGGTATCCCCGAGCTTCTAGCCGCGCTTAAACAACATAAACTTACCCTCGCTATCGCTACCTCTAAACCTACGCCGTTCGCTGAGAAAATCGCTGACCATTTCGATTTTGCTAAATACTTCGATGTCATCGTTGGCAGCAATTTGGATAATACGCGTACCAGCAAGCACGAAGTTATTGAGTACACCCTGAAAATACTTAATAAAACGGCCGGAGAAGCGATCATGATTGGCGATCGGAAACATGATCTTATCGGTGCGTCATTAAGCGATATGCCAGCGATTGGTGTTCTTTATGGATACGGTAGCCAAGAAGAGTTAAGTAAAGAAAATCCTTACCAAATTGTTGAAGATGTGGCGGGTTTGCAAGAAACGTTATGTCTTTTAATCCGTCAGTAGCGTTAAGGGCACCACTATGCATAAAAAATGGATGAAACAAGCCTTAACCCTATCACAGCAAGCTCTCCCTCATTGTCGACCCAATCCACCGGTTGGATGTGTGTTAGTCAAAGATGACCAGTTAGTATCGCAAGGACATACGCAAAGCGTGGGCGGAAATCATGCAGAAATTGAAGCCTTGAATGGCTATCGAGGGGATTTGGCAAACGTTACTGCTTATGTGACTTTAGAGCCTTGTTCTTTTGTTGGCAGGACGCCGTCATGTGCAAACACCCTAGTTGAACGGGGCATTCGGCATGTGGTTGTCGCAATGATTGACCCTGATGAGCGTAATAATGGTAAAGGGATTGAAATACTTAAACGAGCGGGTGTAAAGGTTGAATTAGGCGTATGCCATGATGAAGTGGCAGAGTTTCTTACTCCGTATTTAGGGCAGTCATAATAGCAAAGGAGTAGAGATGATCGAGTCGATTTATCAATCCATGTGGGACAATTTTACTCAAGCTATTCATCATAATCGAATAGAGCTTGATCCGTATTTGTGCGATTTGGATAAAGACGATCGACGTGGAATTACAGCGCTGGCGTATATTCATCGAGGCTGTTCAGATGTGGCACAGAAAATTGCTCAGTTCCAAGCGCGAGTGAGAGAGATTGAACCTCGTCAATATTACCATCCGATCAATGAATTACATGCGACAATTCTGTCTATCATCTCTTGTTATTCCGGCTTTCAGCTCATCGATATTAATCAACAAGAATATTGTGAGATATTTCGTACCGTTCTTAAGGACATTGAGCCTATCACGATTCACTAACGTGGCGTGACCGCGTCACCAAATTGCATTGTGATACAAGGTCTTCCGCAAGGAGACGGGTTGAATCAATTACGTGATAGGCTCCGAGATGCCTTTAATCAATCTGGTTTACAGTGCAGTTTAGATGCGCGTTATAAATTAGTCACCGCTCATAGCTCTGCCGTTCGTTTTTATCAGCCATTGCAAGAGCAACAAAAACTGTTAGAGCTTTGCCACGACTATCGAAACTATGATTTTGGCTACGTGGAATTACGCCATTTTGATTTGGTATTTAATGATTGGTATCAGCGCTTAGCTGTTACCCAATGTTTAGAAAAAGTAACAAGATAAATAATATGGATTCAAGAAGCAAAACGATGCTCGAGCAATACTTGGCATCAATCCCTAAAGAAAAATCGCAACAGTATACTCAATTTACCGCGGATTATTTCTGTGCTAATGAGGAGAGTGCCAACGTCTGCGCTGAACTTATTGTAAAAGGTGAAAAACGTGCGACTTGCAGCATGGACTACTGGTATAGCGTAGTGGGTGAACCACGTCCGCAAGTTGGGGCATTATTAGTGGTGACTCGTTGGGATGGTGAACCTGTCTGTGTCGTAGAAACAACATCAGTGGCTACTTGTCGCTATTGTGACGTGACCGAGGAGTTTGCTGCCGCCGAAGGGGAAGGGGACAAATCGCTACGTTGGTGGAAAGAGGCACATTGGGATTTTTTTAGTGCGGAATGTAAAGATCAAGGTATGGAACCGAGCGAAGAGATGTTACTCGTATTGGAACACTTTGATGTTGTCTATCGGCCATAGTAGTTGTAGACGGCTTATTAATACGTTAAGTGTATACCTAGTGAGTGAAGAGTATGGAAAAAGTATTAGTTAGTGCCTGTTTGATGGGACAAAAAGTCCGTTATGACGGCAGTGATGTAAAAGAAGAGTCTGATGCATTTCAACAGCTTGTATCGATGTATGACGTTGTCGCATTTTGTCCCGAAGTCGCAGGTGGCTTGCCCATACCTAGAGTGCCTGCTGAAATTGTGGGTGGAACGAGTAGTGATGTTTTAGCTGGTAAAGCTAAAGTACTGAGTAAAGACGGCGTAGACGTTACGGATGCTTTTGTTAAAGGAGCTCAAAAGACCTTGCAGCTTTGTCTAGAACAAGGAATCACTCAAGCTTTTTTGACTGAAAAAAGCCCTTCTTGTGGCAGTTCACAAGTGTATAACGGAGCATTTTCCGGGACAAAAATCATCGGCCAAGGGATAACAACCGCTTTGCTGCGGCAAAATGGCATCACCGTACACAATCAGCATCAAGTGAATCTCTGAAACCTTTTCACCAGTGGTTTACGCGAATTTTTTGTTCGTTCCAATACTGGGATTGATATGTATGGATCTTATCGTCGCTAATCGAGTGACGGTGGGGTTTATCAATAGTGGCGAAACATGTAACGATAACTGAATGTGATGGGGAAGTTGCGCCGATGGAGATATAATACGAGACCAATGATTCGTTTGACGCTGAATAGGACCGATATAATATTCCTTGCCGATAAGACACATTCCTTGAATCATGCTGTCTGAATAGGTATTAAGCAAGTCATTGGCGTCACTAGCACTATACAAACCTTTCTTCACATCATTGTAACGCGCTTGAGCATATTGATTTAAAGAATGAATGAACTGATTAATCATGTCATATCCTCATTTCATCATAATAAATAACAATGTTATTGCCGTTATTTCTTTAAGCAATAGATATGCCAAACACTAATTAACCATAGTTGATTGATTTATTTGTCTATTTTTTAGTATTGTTTCGTTATTTACACCGTATCTATTCATGTGGCAGGAAATTGCCATATCAAATTTAAAATTCGCGCTAGTGTGAAAATAACCAATCGACAAAGAGAATATTTCTTAAATATAAGAATGGTGATTTTTTATTATATTATTATTGGCCGAGTGTGATCGATATATTAAAAGTGGCAATCAGTATCCTCTATTCCTTAATAATACCGGTGAATATTATTAGGGCTATTAACCATGGTTTCGGTTAAATTAACTCTCAATGTTTTAATTAGTTACAGAAAAATTAGGGTAATACTTACGTGTATACTGGCTAACGTTTTAGGCGGTTGTGTCCTGAGTAATGGTCCTACATCTATTGCTAAATTAGACCAAGCACCAACGATTCACTATGAATTTATGGGGGTGCCTTTGCTACTGCAAGGGTTTGGTTCAAGTGTACCGATAACCGATGAATTAAGTTTGACGGCAGCGCATGTCGCTAGAGGCAATTGGGCAACGGTTGTGGCGTATCACCCACAATGTGATATTGCGCTCATTAAATCAGATAACCATTTACAGCATCCAGTTAAATTCGGACTTATTTACGTTAATGAACCAGTAAAAACCTATGGTTCCGACGTACTGGGAAGAACGATTACGGGTAAAGGCTTTTATCGTATCGATCTTACGTTTACTGGTAGCCGTTATTTTAGTCATTGCAATGCAAGTGTTATGGATGCACCAATCCGTAAAGGTATGAGTGGAGGCGGCGCATTTAATGATAAAGGTGAGCTTGTCGGAATTATAGCGGCCATGGCTGATCCACGTGACACTCATTTAGTTAGCGGCGATGCACTGCCTTATAAACGACTCAGTATCTTTTTATCGCTTAATTTTGTAAGAAATTGGCTCGATAGTGAAGTATCTCACTTCTATAAGCAAGAGAATAAACATGTGCCAAAACTTTGGGCCATGTCTGCTCCTACAAAACACGTTGGTAGGTGAGACATGGTCATCACGGTAATAAGAGAGTGAGATTTAAGCACAGAAATCGTGTTGAGCTTGAAACCATCCTTGTCGCCAGCAGTCACTGTATTCAGTGGTTTTATATGGATTAGCGGTATCAGTATGCCCAGCGCCAAAGGCTAGGTAACCGTCATTAAAAGCAGATTCTTGTTGTTTGTTCATGAGAAATAGTCAGTGAATAAATAAGAACGGCTATTCTAGCCGTGCATTTTATTACTTAAACTGATCTTGATTAAGTGATGAACAGATATACCCAAATGACCTCAAAATGCAGGGTTCAGAGCTTCATCAACGATCCTAGGTTAATTTCAATCACGATAGGAATGGTCATTCCCTTTCAACGTGAGTGGTATAGTTAAGGGGGCACAGAAATTAATTGGTCTAGTTGTGAAAGATATCACTAATGATTATGGAGTATATTTTAGAGGGTGTTAATGTAATACGTTGCATTAATAAACAAAGAGCTGAGAGATATTTTAAATAATAGTTATTACTATTAATGAGTTAAGATTGAAATGCTCGATGATTCTATGTCTCATATTTAAAACACGCTGTGGAGCACAAGTATGTATCGTCCTTAAATTGCCTTTTCATTTCCTAGTAATTGATTGCATAAGACCTACACTGCATTTATTCAAATTGACTGAGCGCTATTTAACAACACGGCGAGACGTGTTTGCTTTTTAAATTCGCTATTTGGCTGAATGATAGAGGTTATTTATGGTTTCCAATGTTATTTGCGTCTTTAAATTTTATCGATTGGTGATGATGGCGTTTATTGCTGTTCTTGTTTCTGGCTGTGCAAATGGCCCATTGAGTTCAGTGCCACATAATCAAGCGCCAGCAATTGACTATGAGATGGTTGGTATTCCTTTGTTATATCAAGGCTTCGGTTCCAGTGTTCCGATTACAAAAGACCTGAGTTTAACCGCTGCACATGTCGCCAAGTTAAACTGGGCAAGTGTCGTGGCCTATCATCCCAATTGCGATATCGCGATTATTAAATCGGATAATAGCGCTAAAACATTGCCCGATTTAGGCTTGGTATATACTAACGAGCCAGTGACGACTTATGGCATGGATGGTTTTGGTAAGCTGCTCAAAGGGGAAGGGTTTTATCGGCGTGATTTACTATTTTCAGGTAACACCTATTTTGATAAGTGCAATGCTAGTGTCTCAGATGCCCCGATTCGTCCTGGTATGAGCGGAGGCGGCTTCTTTAACCAACGAGGGGAGCTGGTTGGCATTATATCAGCCATAGCCAGTTCCAATACCCGCTTGGCCGATGGAGAGAAGCTCCCCTATGATCGTTTGAGTCTGTTTGTATCATTGAATTTTGTCAAAGATTGGTTGAACCGAACCGTTGACCAGTATTATGAGAGTGACCAACCGGTGTTAACGTGGAATCCAACCGTTGAAACGCCAGTGGGCGCGATATTAGCAAATAATAGAACCGAAGTATTGAGCTCAAATATTGAGCTCAAGTAAAGAGCGCGTGTTATAAACGTCGCAGGGCGATGGCATAGATCGCTAGCATTAACTGTCTGACGTGGCTTCTGGTTGAACTCGAGCAAACAGTGGGCGCGATTGGTAGAGAAATAGTTCTGCAAGCTGATTAGCGATTGGAGTCAACGGGCTTGATTTTCGGCACAGCAAATAATAGGTCGCCCAAGGCAGTGGTGTGTCGAGTCGTATTTCTTCTAGTTGCTGGGCGTATGCGTAATGTTCCACCGCGGTGGAAGAGACTAGCCCAATGCAGTCGGTATGGCTGATAATCGCTAATGTAGAAAGATAGGATTCACACGTAATGGCGTGTTTTAATTGAGCGCCATTCTGACTCAAAATATCATACACAGTATTTAGATAGCTGCTGCGCGTAGTCGGCATTACCCAGTCGCAATCTTGCAGCTCTTCTAATGTCTTAGCCTTTAGTTTTGGATGATCTTTACGGGCAATAAGCTTAAAAGGTAACTCCATCACTTTTTGTTTCGTGAATTCATATTCCTCTAAATCTGATTGGAGAGTGTTTATCACAAAGTCCATTTTCCCCTGACGTAATTGATCAATATGAGCTTCTAATTGGCCCTCTTGAATTTTTACTTGGACATTTGGGTAGAGTTGACGAAATTTACTAATAACTTCAGGCATTAACTCACAGGCAATACTCGCACCGACACCGACATTAACAGTGCCATACTCGTTTCCTAACCCCTGTTTTACCGATTCCTCAGCTAATGACAGTTCTCGTAAAATAAGGGTGGTATGCGAAAGCAACTGTTCGCCTGCCGCAGTAAGGGTTATCCCTTGGTTGCCGCGAATGACCACTTGAGTGCCAAGTGATTCTTCGAGATCACGCAAAGATTTTGTGACGGCAGGTTGAGAAATACCAAGTGAACGACTTGCTGCGCGAATACTTCCCCATTCGGCCACCTCAGAAAATGCACGTAATTGATTGAGTTTTAAAGACATAATTAGAATCTGTTACTTCCATGATAACTTTTACTTATCACCATAAAACATTTGTTATCTTGTGTGATAAGCCTTGGTTCAATAGATTACGGAAATTAAAGGATTACTTCATCCCTTTTTAGCAAAAGGATGAAGTAATGAAGAATGAGATCAATGGAATGGTTGATCTTAGTACATATTGAAAAGGATTTTTATTATGTCGCAATCTCAAGCTGTCATGTCTGGCAGGCCGACGGTGTCGGCGCGATTTTTTAGTAAAATTGAATCAATTGGGAATAAATTACCGGAACCGATAGTTCTGTTTTTTATCTTAGCCATCGTGGTGATTGTTGCTTCTGTTATTGCTGCAGGCCAAGGATTAACGGTGATTCACCCTGCGACGGGTAAAGAGTTGCCCATACGCAGTTTGATGTCGAGTGAAGGCATCGTATTCATTTTTACGCATATGCTGAGCAATTTCACAGGCTTTGCACCTCTGGGCCTAGTGCTTTCTATGCTTATTGGCGTTGGTCTTGCTGAACGGGTTGGTTTGTTAGAAAGTGTCGTAAAACGCACAATTTTAAATGCCCCTAAACCTCTTATTACCACCGCTGTTGTATTTGCCGGTATTATGATGAATATTGCATCAGATGCATCGATGGTGGTGTTGCCACCGTTAGCGGCACTGGTCTTTATGTCGGTGGGTCGTAACCCAATTGCGGGCCTAATGGCTGGCTTTGCTAGTGCTGGTGCTGGTTTTACCGCGAATTTAGTCATCGCAGGGACCGATGCTTTGTTGTCGGGAATTTCAACTGAAGCGGCCAAAGCTGTCTCCACTAATATGCAAGTCACACCGGTAGATAACTGGTATTTCAATATTGTATCGGTGTTTGTTCTGACCATTGTAGGTGTGCTGATTACAGAGAAAGTCGTCGAACCTCGTCTAGGTAAATATGAAGGTAAGACGAAAACCATGACCCACCGTGAACCTGTGCTAGAAACACGCGCTTTACGTAATGCAGGGATTACAGCGTTAGTTTACCTTGTGGCAATCGTCACTATTGTCGTGTGGCCAGACTCTCCACTACGTAATGCGGAGGGTGGCATTATACCATCACCGTTTTTGAAGGGGATTATTCCAATTATCCTATTCTTCTTCGTTGCTGTTGGAATGGCGTATGGTATTACTTTAGGTCTTATCAAAAACAGTAAGGATTTAACGAAATACATGTCGGAAGCCATTTCAGACATGTCTGGATACATCGTACTGATCTTTTTCTGCTCGCAGTTTATTGCTTATTTTAACTGGAGCCACCTTGGTACATGGATAGCGGTAAATGGTGCCGATTTTCTTAAAGATATTCATTTCGATGGATTAGCGGTGATTCTTGGGTATTGTGTTTTTACTGCGTTGCTGAACTTTTTGATTCCAAGCGGCTCGGCTAAATGGGCGTTAGAGGCGCCAGTGTTTGTACCTATGTTTATGCAGCTTGGTTATCACCCCGCCTTTATTCAATTAGCTTATCGTGTAGCGGATTCATCCACTAACATCGTCACTCCACTAAGTCCATATTTTGTCGTGATTCTATCGATGATGAAAGAGTACGACCAAAAAGCAGGGATGGGGACAATGATCGCCTTGCTATTGCCATACACCTTAGCGTTTTTGGGCTCTTGGTTAATCTTACTGTTTATCTTCTTTACGCTTGGATTGCCTATTGGTCCTGGTATTTACCCAATGATGTAACGATACCCCAATAACCTCAGATACTGAATTTAACGAAAAGTAACAACCCATAAGCAAAAAGTGCCTGCCCTATAAGCATAACCATCAGCAATGATGGACTGGCACGATAAAGACGGCATGTTTTAGCAGGACAGGCAAGTCAAACCGAATGCGAATTTGCTGTCAGTATTCATTTTTTATCTGTTCGGGTTCTCAAGATTTCACGGATAACGTCTTATAACGATCGAACTCGAATAGTGCTCAACAGAGGAAAGACACCATGTCACACGTTTTAAATGAAAACCAAATTAACCACATTACCCAGCAGATGATCGAATGGCGCCGCGATCTCCACCAACATGCTGAATCCGGTTGGGTAGAGTTTCGCACTTCAACCATCGTCGCTGATTTGCTCGATAAACTGGGCTACGAACTGGCATTAGGCCGCGATGTCATCAAAGACGAATCGCGGATGGGATTGCCAAGTCCTGAATTTTTAGCTCAGCAAGAGCTACGTGCATTAGAGCAGGGTGCGATAGAAAAGTGGCTGGGTTATTTCTCTGGTGGCTTCACAGGTATCGTCGCGACGTTAGATACAGGTAAGCCTGGTCCAACAGTCGGCGTGCGAGTTGATATGGATGCCTTGGATCTACAAGAGTCATCAGATTGCGGCCATATTCCGTCACAACATGGGTTTGGCTCAATCAACCATAATATGATGCATGCTTGTGGACATGATGGACATACATCCATCGGTTTAGGTGTTGCTCACTATTTAATGGCAAACAAGTCTGCGTTAACGGGCAAAGTTAAGTTGTTATTTCAACCTGCGGAAGAAGGGACCCGTGGAGCAAAATCTATGGCCGATGCTGGCGTTGTAGATGATGTCGATTATTTTGTTGCGATTCACTTAGGGACGGGAGTGCCTGATGGTGAAATGGTTTGCGGTAACGACAACTTTCTTGCCACTACCAAATTTAACGTTGAATTTCATGGCAGACCTGCTCATGCAGGCGGTAACCCTGAAGAGGGGAAAAGTGCGATTCTCGCTGCGGCTCAAGCGACATTGGGCTTACATGTAATTAACCGCCACAGTGGTGGCGCATCAAGAATTAATGTTGGCGTCATTGATGCTGGAACGGGACGTAATGTTATTGCGCAACATGCCCATCTTGAGGTGGAATGCCGCGGCGAGAATAATCAAATTAACGAGTATATGTTTGCACGTAGTCAAGACGTCATTAAAGGTGCCGCGTTAATGTACGATATTGATTATCACCTTGATGTCGTTGGTGCAGCGCAGCGCAGTGTTCCTTCGCCAGAATGGGTGTCATTTATCGAAAACAAAGCGCAGCAATTAGGCTGTTTTAAGCAAGTTCATAATGGTTTTGGTGGGGCCGCGGGGTCTGAAGATGCGACTTACCTTATGGAACGGGTAAAAGAGCATGGTGGCCAAGCCACTTACATGATCTTTGGTACCGAGTTAGCCGCTTGCCATCATAATGATAAATTTGATTTCAATGAAACTGTTCTGGAAAATGCGCTACGTATGTTGACCACAATCGTATTATCTGCACCTGAATTTGCCGATTCGCATTAATCTCACGCTACATTAAAAAATTAGAATGGGGCTGCTTTATCAAAGTAGCCCCATTTTTAATTACCCCTGATTGGCTACTTCTTAAGTAGAAGATATATAAATTTGACGAGATCTGAGTCAATTAAACGTTATCTATCCCATTGAACTGACAAAAAACGTCTATCCTTAAAAAGGTAGCGGACAGACCATAAAACCATTGAAATGATTGATGAACCGGTCTTCCGTAATTTCAATACTATTGGGAGCGCGAGCATGACAAAATTACACGTCATATACGTCGATGATGATCAGCTCATGCTTAAAGCAACAGCTAGGATGTTTCGCCGTTTAAGACCAGAGTGGACGATCACACTGGTTAGTGACCCGTTAAAGTGGGAAGAAAACATTACGGCAGAACCTTCATTAATCATCTCCGATCTCCTCATGCCTAAGCTAAACGGCGATAAATTATTAGCAGAAGTGAGACACCGTTACCCTT
Source organism: Vibrio eleionomae (assembly GCF_009874545.1). NCBI lineage: Bacteria > Pseudomonadati > Pseudomonadota > Gammaproteobacteria > Vibrionales > Vibrionaceae > Vibrio > Vibrio eleionomae. Next base: position 46,257 of record NZ_WEKT01000017.1, read on the forward strand.
ACGCGATTCGGTGTTTGATTACCGGCAATACCAATCAAGATGTCCCCGATGCCATTAGTAATTATGCGCATTTTATTTTGCCCAAGCCATTTACAGAAAACGATATTTTAGCGATTTTGGATAGTGCAGAACAACTTCACAATCCACCATTTAATGCCGACTGCTTAGCAAAAATCAGTAATACTTGTGAGCACATCCCAGTACTGCCGAAAGCGGTAAAAGATATTCAAGCCATCGCTCGTAATAAAAATGCAGATCTCAAAGAGTTGGCGGATGCGGTGCGACAGGAGCCAGCAGTAGCGGCACGGGTTATTCAATTAGCCAACTCTTCATATCTCGGATTTCAGTCCTCAACGGTGTTTTTAGAAGTGGCCATCAGCCGTTTAGGCGCCGTAATCGTCGAAGCAGTTGCGGTGTGTATGTTAGGCCATAAAAGCTTTATTGCCTTGACGGAAAAAGAACACGATCACGTGGTCGAACGCTTTACGACGATAGCCGCGAGTGCAAAATCATTGGCCAAGAGTGCTCACTTATCATTAGAAGAACAAGAATCCGCATTTATCATGTCGTTACTCATTTCTATTGGCATGTTAACACTTGAAGAATCGGGGATTGATGACGCGCTTTGTTTCGACCGCTACACCTTTAGCTCTGATTATGATGATGTCATTTTAATTACTGTATATGTTCTAACCCTTTGGGGATATTCGCGAAAAATAACAGCAAGCATGTTAAACATTCGATTTTCATTGACTACGCTTAATCAAGATGAAGTGACAAATTGTGTCTCATTAGCCTTGGCAATGCACATTGCTAAGCAAGGAGGAGACGACGAGGTCATCAACTTATTGCAAGCGATACCCGAAAAATATAACCAATCAGTTAGACAAGTTTTAAAAGTGTAGTTTGTTTCATTTTGTATTTGACGAGGACAAGGAGAATGGAATGGCAATTACGGTTACGGTATGTGATGACTCGAAACTCTCAAGAAAAGCGGTCATGCGGGCGCTCCCAGAAGACTGGGATATTGAGTTGTTTGAAGCCACCAATGGTGCAGAAGCAGTAGAACGTTATCATGCGGGACAAGCGGATGTGATGTTCTTAGATCTCACCATGCCTGTAATGGATGGTTTTGAAGTCTTGTCAGTCCTTAAAGAAGAAAATGCACGTAATTTTGTGTTTGTGATTAGTGCCGATATACAGCCTGAATCGCAACGAATGGTCAATGAATTAGGTGCAGTAAAGTTTCTCAAAAAACCTCTAGATACCAATTTATTAAAAACAGTGCTTCATGAGGTGGGATTATTATGATGCTTGAATTGAATGCGGACTATCAGGATACATTGAAGGAACTGTTGAATATTTCAATGGGGCAAGCGGCAGACAAGCTGGCGCGCCTACTTGATTTGCATGTCACTTTAACTGTGCCTGATATCAAAATAGCCTCTAAAGAAGAGCTCGATAAACTACAACAGTGTGAATCTGAGTATCATTTCACACGCCAATCGTTCTACGGTGGCATGTCTGGAGAGTTGGTTACTCTGTTGTCAAAAAATGGCTGTAAGCAAATAGCAGCCGATATGACTCATGATGAGTCTGAAGCTGAAGATAATGTATTTGTCGATGATTGCTTACTTGATATCTCAAATATTCTAAGTGGGGCAAGTTTAAAAGGTTTGTGTCAGCAGATCGAACTCAATATTAAAATTCAGCCTCCTTCACTATTTAAACCTTCGGTTCAGACCCACCGTTTTACAGACTGGAACACATCGATACTGATGGAAGTCTCTTTCATTGTTGAAGCGGCGCAATTTGAAACGAAAACCATCATTTTCTTCGCTAATAACGGGCTCGATCAAGTGCTAGTACAACTTGATGATTTGCTCTAGGGAAAGGGAGTTATATGAAAGCGAAACTGATGTTGTCCGATTTATTAAATCAACTTTCTTTTGCGCTATGTATTGTGCGACGTGATTATAAGATAATGACCGCCAATGAATATTTTCAGACTCGAGCGAAAGTTGATTGTGATAGCTTTGTGGGTAAAAGTATTCTAGATCTTTTTCCTGACTCAGCGCGTTTTTTGAAACGTAAAATTGACACAGCATTTGTTATCGAATCTTCCAGCTTTTCATCTTGGGAGCAGCAACCACACTTTTTACCTTTTAAAAGTTCTCGCCCGGTATCTGGCCAGGAAGAGGACATGTATCAAGATGTGGAAGTGATTCCTATCCACAGTGATGATGGTTCTCTCGAACATGTGTGTGTTTGCGTCTATGACGTGACCGCGCAGGCTTCGCAGCAGAAAGAACTCAAGGCGATGTCGAGTCTTTTGGAAGATAATAACCAGAATCTTAATGAGGCGTTAAAGCAATTAAAAGATACACAAGTTCAACTGCTGCAATCAGAGAAATTGGCTTCGATTGGCCAACTGTCTGCAGGCATTGCCCATGAGATCAATAACCCAATCGGTTTTATTACTTCTAATGTTCAAACGCTCAAAGATTACTTTGAGAAGATCACAGACTATTTCAACGTTACCCAAGAGATGCTAACGAAATGCAATGACGAAAACTTATTAACGCAGATGAAACAAGCGAAATCGAAGTACCAACTCGATTTTATTATTGAAGACGTTGATGACTTAATTAAAGAATCGTTAGAAGGCGCCTCACGTGTTGTTGCTATTGTGAAGAATCTAAAGGAATTTTCTCACGTTGATAATTCTGAATGGAGTGATGCGAACATCATTAGTGGTATGGAATCCACATTGAAAATTATCAATAACGAAATCAAATACAGCATCGAAGTCGTTAGGGATTATGCCGATGATCTTCCAGATATATTTTGCCAGCCGATGCAGCTTAATCAGGTGTTTTTAAATATTTTAGTCAATGCTAGCCAAGCGATTGAGGGCGAAGGCAAGATTTATATCACCGTGAAGAAAGACGGCAATGACAATATTGTGGTTATCATCCGTGATACGGGATGTGGCATAGAACAAGATAAAATAAACCGCATTTTTGAACCTTTCTTTACCACCAAACCTGTGGGGTCTGGAACCGGATTAGGATTGTCCGTTTCTTACGGCATTATTAATGCGCACAATGGCACTATTGAAGTGACTAGTGAGATTGGGGTGGGGACCTCTTTTACCATCCGCTTACCAATTAGAGGACCCAATGCCGGTAAGAAATAAATTACATGGCAGTAATAGATGAAGGTAAAACAACCATGCTCTATGACAAAATTTTGCTCGTTGATGATGAGTTACCGATATTAAAATCATTGATTCGTACTCTGCGGATGGAATTCCCTGAGCTCTACAGCACAACCAATGTTGACGAAGCGATCGAGATAGTAAAAAAAGAACGCATTAGTGTTGTCATTTCAGATTTTCGCATGCCGAAAATGAATGGCGTTGATCTGCTGATTAAAATTAAAACCATTACCCCAAATATCTCAACGATTATGCTGTCTGGGCAAGCTGAGCTGAGCGATGTGACGCGAGCTTTAAATGTCGGTGCACTGCATAAGTTCATCAGTAAACCTTGGGATTCAGTGGAGTTAATTGAAGAAATTCGTAACGCGATCAGTAAGCAAGCAATGTTTTCTCATTCAGATATTCTTACTCGTTGTAAAACACGTCATCGTTTAGAAGAGATCGTTACTGAAGTGAATAACAACAATAACGACATATCAAAATTGGTATTGGTCGCCGATCTAAAAGGCACCGCTTCGCTTAACACCAACTGTGGTGTTCCCAAAGTGAACGCTATTATTGAATCGTTAGGTGAACAGTTAAAGCAACGCATTAATCTTGATATTTATCGCGACGAAGATAAGTTTTTTATCATCCTTGATTGTGCCGCAGACAGTACATCGCTACTGACTGAAACGGTTGAGACGATATTGTCTATCGATTTGAGTGATTCAGAGGCGACAGATGTTGGACTGCGACTTTATGTTAGTGAAATCGAATCGTGGGAAGATACGATATCGGCGCAAGAAGTAAACGAGCGCAAATCCTATTTGGAAAAACTGGGACACGAGCATCTGTATTGGCTCAGTGATGAAGGTGAACAAGAAAGTGAACTCAAATCATTAGTCCGTTTTTTGTTGGACCACGGTGCCGATAATTTTATTGCGTTTTTCCAGCCACAAATCAACATTGAAACCAACCAAATCGATGGTTGTGAAGCGTTAGTCAGACGAAAAAAAGAAGACGGAACTTACGAATTGCCGACTAAATTCGTACCAATGTTGACTAAATATAATTTTATTGATGACTTAACAAAGGCAGTGATTCAGCAGTCGCTTTCGCTGGTGGAAGTGCTTAAATCTTCCCAGCCCAATATGCGTGTTGCAATCAATGTTAATGCTTCTCAAATGGAGAAGGGAATTCTCGAACATTTCTTGGTCGTAGATGGTAAAGCTTTACCTGGGGTGGAGTTTCTTGATATTGAAGTGACGGAAACGCAACACATCAACGATTATAACGCCGTGCGTGAAGAAATGATGATGCTGAAATCTTATGGGATAAAATTGGCCATTGATGATTTCGGCACGGGGTATTCTGGCTTTGAAACCATCTGTGAATTACCGTTTGATATCTTAAAAATTGACGGGCGGTTTATCAAAGCACTGGGTAAATCACATGCTGACGATGCGATTTTGAATTCTATAACAGACAGTGCTAAATCATTACATATGGAGATCGTTGCTGAATGGGTAGAGGATGCCAGCCAACTCGATTTCTTAAGAAAGCAAGGCTGCAAGTACGTACAGGGTTATCTGTTTAGCCCGCCGTTAGAACGGGATGAATTCATCGATTACGTATTTGAGGAAAGTGGAGTAAGCGATAATGACTGATGACATTGAAACCAATAGTGAGGTGATGTCGGAGGAAGAGAGCAAGCTGACCCTACTATTATTAGATGACGAAGCCGATATTCTCAAAACTCTGACTCGTGTTCTACGTCTAGATTATAACGTCGTATCCTTCAATGAAGGAGAAGACGCGCTGGCCTATTTAAAAGATAATGAAGCGGCAATTATTATCTCTGATATGCGTATGCCTCAGATGGATGGCGCGAAGTTTTTGTCGATTGCCAAAGAATTGCGTCCTGGCTCTGTTCGTATATTGCTCACGGGTTATAGCGATATGGAATCTACCGTCCGGGCGGTGAATGAAGGGGGGATTCATACCTATTTAGCGAAGCCTTGGGATAATGAAGGCTTAAAGTTGACCGTTGCCAAAGCCGCTGAATTTTATCGTCTTACTCAAGAACGCGATCAGTTAACCAACAAACTCGAACAAAAAAATATTGAACTGGCCAGTTTTAACCAGCAGCTTGAAACCAAAGTGTTGCAACGTACTAAAGCGTTGCGCGAAGCCAACCAATCTCTAGAAAAACTCTTAAAAGCTCGTAACCAAACATTTAACGATATTTTGTCGACATTGAAAGCGATTATTCAATACAGCACAGGGGTTCCGGCGGATCATTATGATCGTGTCGCTGAACAATCCAAGGCTGTGGCTGCGGCCTTAAAACTGAGCGATCAAGAAGTGAACCAAGTTTACTTGTGTGGACTACTGCATGAGATTGGTTTGTCTGCTCGCAAAGATGCTAAACCGGCCTTAATGAAAAAAAATCCGGGTGGTATCCCAACGACGCCAGATGCTAACTCAGAATTGGGGGCGGAAATCATTGGTCAGATTAAGCGTTTTGCACCATTAGTTAATATTATTCGTCATCAGGACGAAAATTATAATGGTACGGGGAGTCCATCACATTTACATGAAGATGAAATTCCTATCGGCGCTCGTATTATTCGTGTAGTGAAAAATTACGATTATTTTGTGGCTTCTGAAAACAATCGTAACCGTATGACGGCTCAGAGCGCGCAGCGCTTTCTCAAGGAATATAGCGAAGTGCTTTACGATCCTGAAGTGGTTACAGCGTTTATGAAAGTCATCGGTAATGTTGAGCAAAAAGATGGCATTGAACGCTGTGTTGGGATCAGTGATATCAAAGTTGGCACTGTTGTTAAACGGGATGTCTTTTTACCCAATGGCAGCTTAATGTTAACTGCCGGGCAGGAGATCAACAGCAACTTATTAGAAAAACTGAAAAAGTTAGAAAAAGACAATCAATATCCGATCGCTGTGTTTATCTAAGCACGGAGTTCAGGTCATTAAGGGAAGCGTATTGCTTCCCTTAATTGTAGGTGGAAGGCTTAAAAGGGGCCTTTTGTGTGGACATTAAAGACTGGTGAAATGCCAAAACCGCTTTGATGAAACATCACGTACGCAACAAAGACTAATGCCGCTCCTGAAATGAGCCTAACCGTAGGCGCTATCCACGGGTGACTTTGATGTTCATCACGCATATATCGTTGCACGACTTTACGCCCTGATACCGTTAATAACGCAATCGTTGATGTGGTGCAGGCTGTTCCTACCGCCATGAGTAAGGCGCTTAATATTCCAATCCAGTACTGATGGGCAAGTTCTGCAAAAAACAGCACGAGAATTGCTCCTGTGCACGGGCGCACACCAATGCTCATGATAATCGCGATATATTCTTTCATCGTGGTTGCATGGTTTAGCTCTGTTGGCGTCGCTGTATGTTTATGACCACAGCTACACACTCCCTCTTCATTCATGTGATGGTGCTCATGTTCATCATGATGGTGATGCGTGTGGTGACTCTGCGTTTTGCCGCGATGCTGCCAAAAGTATTTTGCACCTTGGAGAAAAATCACGACGCCAATAAGCAATACCCCTAGGTAACTGACATTAAATATCTGGCCAACGAAGTGATTGACATGACGTATCGTTAAATGCATTACAAACAAAAACGAAGAGACGATGGCAATGGCGACGATTGCTTGCACAAATGCCGAAATGACAGTGATCGCTAAACTCGCGTTAATTTTGGTGGGGTTAGTCGATAGATACGAGCTCACAATTAACTTGCCATGCCCGGGGCCAATTGAATGGAAAATGCCGTATAAAAAGCTTATCTCGATAAGAGAAAACATCGCTTTTTGATTCATTACCGAGGAATAAATCAGTTGGCTCAATTCATCTACCGTACTGCGTTGCCATTGAATACTAAACATTAATATCTGTGGCCAAAGCTGATAAAGAAGATGTAACAACACCCCTAATGTCGCGAACACAACCGCAAGAGTCACCAGACGTGCTGGTGTTAAATAGCGCTGGGTGGTTTGAGCATCCACTGGATTAGAATGATGGTGATGATGCGAATGTGACACTGAACCGCTCCTTGATACTTAGTGAGATGGGTGACATGTGAGCGTTAAGCTCTGGGTGAAAAGTTGTCCTAAGGTATCATCAGGGTCGGCATCAATAGGAATTGCGGCGGCGCGAGCAACCTGTTTTGGCGTCGGGTGAGGTTCGATTATCTTAAAATCACAGTATTTTTTTAGCTCAGGTGATAACACAATGTTATCGCGCCCTTTCCAAGACATATCAACGTAATAGGTCGGATCAAAAATTAGAAATTTTAGTGGATCGGTGGTTAAAGGGTAGGGTTTAGTGAGCGGTAGTGTAAAACGGTAGGTCGCTTTACCTTTCGCCGTGGTCAAGATTGGGTCTTTCCCGGTTAAATAGCGAATTGGTGTTTTATTGTGATAGAAATAGGTGAAATAGTGCGTTGAGAGCATATTGTGCAGAATCGAATTCGCTAGTTTATCTAGGGTTGCTTGGCGGTGCTTTGGCGACATGTCTTCACCATCAAATAGATAAGCGGTTGTCATTGCATCAAAGGTCCAGATATTTTTGAAACCAGTAATGCCATTTTTATCTCCTTCGATGATCGTCGTCATATCTACCCAGGAATGAGGATGGGCATGGACTTGAAATGAAAGACAAGCTGAGGTGAACAAAGCAAAACATAACGCGCTTATGCGACGAACTGAAGGTCGATGGGTTTGCACAATAAATCTATCATTAGTGGCTAGTGCGTAATGTTATAACATATTTTTATCGTATAAAAAGTCAGAGAATCGTGATAATTGGTTATTTATCCATCGGTTGTGATATGGTGAAACCTTTGTTGTGCAAGATGAAAGCAATGGTTTTGTATGGAGTAGTGTGTATCAATGGAACTGGTCCCTTTTATTGCTCAAGATTTTAAGGTGTTAATCAAATGGATTGATAGTGCAGAGCTAAACCGCCTTTGGGGTGGGCCGTGCTATCAATTTCCGTTAACGCATGAACAAATTGAGCAACATTGTGCGCAACAACAAGTGTTTCCATATTTGTTTATGCATCAGGGTGCTAAACTAGGCTTTGTCGAATTGTATTATTTAGAGCAAGGCTGCTATCGAATCTGCCGAGTGTTTATCGCACCGCATGCACGTGGTAATGGATTGGCCAAACAGATGTTGCAATCATTGATGACACTTGCTAAACAAGAACATCAATGTCGGCATTTGAGCTTGGGTGTGTTCAGTCATAATACGACGGCATTACAGTGTTATCAGAGTTTAGGGTTTGAAACGGTATCATCGTCGATCTCAAAAGATCATAACAGCGGTAAAGAGTGGTTGTTATATAGAATGGAAAAGTGGCTGTAGTTGGTTGGCAATACGACTTGCTCAGAACAAGATAAATCGCACAGGAGGAAAGCGAGTGGGAATGGAATGTTTGTTGGCGAAAGATAAGCAGTATGCCAAGCTGATCACTCACACGAACATGAGCCAATATTATCGTCAGTATGGGATTAACTGGGACGATGAGATGTTCGACAATACGTGGGAACATTTCGATAACTACGAAATTTTTGATCATCAGCAACGCGTCGGTGTAGTACGTTTTTCTCGCACTGGTGATGTGATTTATTTACGTGATTTGCAAATCGAAGCCTTATATCAAAATAAAGGGCTGGGGCAGCAAGTGATTCGTTGGGCTAAGGGTTACGCTGTCACACATGGGGCGACGTCACTCAACTTGCGCGTTTTTCCAAGTAATCCAGCCATCGCACTGTACAAAAGAGAGGGATTCACTCAAGTAGGTCAAGTCAATAAACTCATGGAAATGACGTGCCCAATTGCTTAATCACTTCAAAATTACCCTAATCGTGTATATTCAAATGGCGGGTATTATCTTCCACTAGATACTGAAAAGCCAGCATAACGCTGGCTTTCACTGAACACTTAACGCAATTATTGCTGAGCGTGTTTTACGCGAATTTTGCTTTTATCAACACGAGCAAGGTTTAACGCTTTAACGGCGTTCTCTGCTTCATCTTCGTTTGGCATTTCAACAAAACCAAAGCCTTTTGATTCACCTGTTTCTTGGTCTAATACCAAGTTACAATGAGTCACTTTGCCATGTTCAGTGAAAAGGACACGAATATCGTGTTCGGTTGTAGTGCGCGCTAGATTGCGAACGAGAAGTTTCATAACTAACCCTATGGGTTGAAAAATTGCGGCGGCATTATCGCACCACCACATAGTAAAACCAAGTGCTGAATGCATTAACTTAAAGAAGAGAAAGGACACTGTGTATATTGAACAACAACTTGACGCTTGGATGCGAGACGATCTAGAGAGAATGAAAGCATTGCAAGCGCATCGTGAGCTTCATTTACCCGACAGTTGGTTAGCCGCTGGATTTGTACGAAATCTGGCTTGGGATCGTCTGCATGGATTCCATCAAGCCACGCCATTAAACGATGTGGATGTCATTTATTATCAGTCTCACGATTTACGTGAAGAAGCCGACCTGACCATTCAAAACGCTTTGGTACAAAGATGTCCTGATATCTCTTGGGAAGTCAAAAATCAAGCACGTATGCATCTTCGTAATCATGATAGGCCCTATGACAATGCGTTAGATGCGATGCATTACTGGCCCGAAAAAGAAACCGCATGCGCAGTTCGGTTAGCTGATGATGGCACGTTGGAATGGAGTAGTGCGTTTGGTTTACAGCATCTATTTGACTTGACGATTAGCCACAACCCTAATCGGCAACAAGAGGTGTTTCTTAGTCGAATTGCAAAAAAACAGTGGTTGAAGGTTTGGCCTAAATTGAGCGTGGTGACGGGTTAATACTAAAAACATCACCTTCAATGTCATGGATATGTGGATTGAAGGTGATGGATATTGATATCAAAGTGTGCTTATTGGCGAACTAATGCCGGTCGTTTCCGATCAAATTCCCAGCCGGGGATTAAATACTGCATGGCTTTCGCATCATCACGTTTGCCTCCTGGCAACTGTTTGTATAGTTGATGGGCTTTTTGCAGTGCATCTCGGTCTAGTTCAATTCCCAGCCCCGGTTTATCTGGCACTTCAATTTTCCCTTGTACAATTTGCAGAGGATCTTTTGTTAGATGCTGACCTTCTTGCCAAATCCAGTGAGTATCGATTGCGGTTGGATTGCCCGGTACTGCTGCGCCAACTTGGGTAAACATAGCCAGTGAAATATCAAAGTGATTGTTAGAGTGACAGCCCCAAGTTAACCCCCAATCATTGCACAATGATGCGACCCGCACGGCACCAGAGAGGGTCCAGAAGTGTGGGTCGGCCAGTGGTATATCAATGGAATCTAGAATGAGTGCGCTTTGCAGTTCACGCCAGTTTGTGGCAATCATATTGGTTGCTACCGGTAGGCCGGTTGCGCGGCGAAACGCAGCCAATATCTCACGGCCACTAAACCCTTGCTCTGCGCCGCAGGGATCTTCTGCATAAGCCAGAACATTGCGTAAAGGTTTACACAGTTTAATCGCTTCATCGAGCGACCACGCTCCATTAGGGTCAATGGTAATTCGTGCATCAGGGAAAGCACTGGCCAGTGATTCAACCGATTGCACTTCTTCTTCACCAGGCAAAACCCCGCCTTTCAGTTTGAAATCCTTAAATCCATAACGATCTTTCGCTGCGGCAGCTTGTTCAACAATGGCAGTCGGTGTCATCGCTTCGCGGCGTCTAATTTGATACCACGGATGTCCCGGCTTTTCTTCGGGATAAGGCATCTCCGTTTTATGACTGTCCCCGATAAAGAATAAGTAGCCGAGCACAGTGACAGCGTCACGCTGTTTTCCTGGGCCAAGCAATTCTGCGACAGGAACTTGCAGTAATTGGCCCATTAAATCAAGTAGAGCAGCCTCCATCGCTGCGACGGCATTCACTCGTAACTCAAATGTCCATGCGCCGTTACCAAAGGTTTCATAATCGTCACCTTGCTGGGCAAAATGAGCGCGGTGAATGAGTTTATTGAGATAGACAATCGGTTCACCAACCAAAGTTTGGCCGATTTCTTTGAGTGTATTTTCAATCACTTCACCGCCAGGGGCTTCTCCCAAGCCAGTGTGACCTGCACTATCATGAACAATCACAATATTTCGGGTAAATATGGCGCCATGGGCGCCGCCAATGTTGAGTAGCATACTATCGAATCCGGCGACGGGGACGACTTCGACACGGGTAATGGTTGGATATTCGTAACTCATAAGAATTCACTGCCCCCTATGCTTTAATCAAGCTAGATAAGTTAAGACGTTCGATTTTGCCAACGATGACCAAGTAACTGAAAATGGCGACTAAAGCATGTATTCCGACATAGATAAGCGCCCCATTAAACGATCCTGTTGCGGCAATGATATAGCCGATCGCGATAGGCGTGACGATACCGGATAGGTTACCGACTGTGTTAAAGATACCGCCACTTAAACCAGCCACTTCTTTTGGTGCGGTATCTGACATGACAGCCCAACCCAATGCACCGACACCTTTGCCAAAGAATGCTAGTGCCATAAAGCCAACCACCATCCAACCCGTATCGATGTAATTACATGCCACCATGGATGTGGATAGCAACATGCCACCAATAATGGGAATTTTACGTGCCCATGTAAGAGATACGCCACGGGATAGGAAAAAGTCCGACATAATCCCGCCAGAAATTCCTCCAAGGAAACCACAGATGGCAGGAATAGCGGCAATAAAGCCGGCTTCTAGGATTGACATATGGCGAGCCTGAACCAAATAGACAGGGAACCAAGTGATAAAGAAGTAGGTTAAGGCATTAATGCAGTATTGACCTAAATAAATACCCAGCATCATGCGAGATGACATGAGATCTTTAATCGCTTCTTTTTTTGAGACAACCACTTCAGGTTGAACGTTTGCGGGTTTATTTTTTTGTTCAGGCGCATCTAAGTTAGTTAATGCACCGCCAGCTTCGATGTATTTGAGTTCTGCATCGTTAATACTAGGGTGTTGTTTAGGGGCATAAATCACTTTTTGCCAGATAACCGCACAGACTAACCCGACACCGCCCATAAAGAAGAACACATGGTTCCAACCCACCGCATGAGTTAGCCACCCCATGATAGGGGCGAAAATAACAGTGGCGAAGTACTGTGCTGCGTTAAAAATTGCTGAAGCGGTCCCACGTTCTTGGGCTGGGAACCAAGCGGCGACAATGCGGCTGTTACCTGGAAAAGCAGGAGATTCACAAATACCGACCATAAAGCGTAATAAGAACAAAACGCTAATGACGGAAGAACCGGGGAATAAGTCGATAAAACCTTGGACAAAAGTGAAAATAGACCAAGTAATGATAGAGAAAAGGTAGACGCGTTTGGAGCCAAATTTGTCTAGCAGCAATCCTCCAGGAATTTGTCCGATAACATAAGCCCAAGAAAATCCGGAGAAAATATAGCCCATTGCTATCGTATCCAGTCCTAAGGCATGTGACATCGGATCTCCGACGATAGATAGGGTGGCTCTATCGCCGTAGTTAACCGATGTAATTAAAAATAGCATCGCTACAATCCAGTAACGAGCATGGGTCGGTTGGGCAGTTGTTGCCACCGCACGATCTTTTACTTGTTCCATAGGGTAATGCCTCATCTTATTGAAATATGAGAGTTTTTTAGTTATTAGGTACAGTAAATATTGTGCGGTAGAGAGGGCGGGATTGCATTGGTGAAACATCCAAAGATATTCACCATTACAGGATTATTTCTGTGTCATCTGGACAAATGGCTATCCTGAAATCACAAAATCACCCTGATAGTAGAGATAAGTCACAATCCATATTTTGTGATGCGCTGCGTATGGGGACGAATGCGTCTGGGGGGACAGGCGGGCGCGAAATATGCCGGGTTGATAAGGGGGATGTCGTATAACTGGGATGAATACACATTTAATAAACTAACTGGTTGATTATAAGTAGAAATTATGAGTAATATTTCATTTAGCACGTGTTCTAAACCCCGCTCGCTCGGTTTAGTGCACTGACTACATAGATTGTCGCGGCTAGGAAGGTGGCGACGTTTGCATTTGTTTGACATTGATTTTTAAAGCGTCACAAAACCTTGATTGTTCAGGAGTATAGTGACACTCATTCACTGCTATCTAGGAGCAGATATGGACGTTGCTTCGAATTTTAAGATTATTGCTCGCTATAATCAGCGTATGAATTTACAGCTGCTTTCGACCTGCCGCTCGTTATCGCCAGCCCAACTCAATCGCGATACACGTTCTTATTTCTCGTCTATTTTTGACATGTGGAATCATATGATTGTTGCGGATCGTTTGATGCTGCAGCGACTTGCCGATAACCACATCATCATTACTGAAAAATCACTACAGAGTTTAGAACTTGACGAAGTCAATTGGCCTGAAACGGATTTAGATAATTTGGTAGGGATTCGCGAGAGTATTGATCATTTAATTGTTGATTTTAGCCACTGTTTGACACCGGAGGATTGTCAAAAAAGTCTCACTTATGTTACTGAAAATGCGGTCACAGTAACTTTTACTGTGAACGAATTTTTATTACATTGGGGTAATCATCAAACGCATCATCGAGGGCAATTGACTTGTGTGTTAAGTCAGTTTGGCCTTGATTATGGTGTGACAGATTTGCCTTTGATTGTACCTGAAGCGCAAGGTTAACTCGCTGGTGCAATAGGTAGCGGTGATTAAAGCGATGGAAAGCGGTTGTAGGAGTGTTAGGTATGTATATGGTTGAAGCCAGTGCAGACTGGTTACTTGAGTTGGATGAATATATGCAAGAATGTGCGGCTAATGGATTAGTGCGCTACACAGACAAAGATCGCTCTCCGGGGGAGTTCTTGGAGGATGTGTTGATTGAAAGTAATCAGGATTGCATTCCTCAACATCGAGTACCGTGTAAAACCTATTTTTGTATTGATTCTGGCAACATTGTTGGCACGATACGTGAGCGTATTGGTGAAAACGAGACCATAGTACACTCCATTGGTCACGTTGGTTATGAAACTCGTCCAAGTGCTCGTAATCGTGGGGTTGCCCAATTTATGCTCGCGTGGCTAAAAGGCCATGGAAACCTCTCTTCCTATATCGTGACTTGCTGTGCGGATAACCATCCATCGATTCACGTCATCGAACATTGTGGTGGCCGATGGATAAACGATGTTGAACACCCAGACGTGGGGACTATTCGTCGCTATATTCTCCATGCCTAGCAAATCAATAATAATTGCTTGAAGTGCAAAAGCTATTTCGTTGACAATATCACGCAGCTAGATCAGCTGCGTTTTTAATATTGATGGCAATGAGGATGGAATGCGATTAGTTAAAGTCACGAGTGATAATATCCATGTATATACCAACCTAGCACAAGCGTATGAAGCTGAGTTTTCGTTAATTATGGGCAAAAAACCTGATAAAAATGGGCTTTTTCCTTTAGACACTCAGCTGGGTGGGGATGTCATGGGCTATCTTTGTTATATCGATGACTTACCTGCAGGCCACGCGGCTATTGAGCATATTGCTCACGATCACTTTGATATTTGTGATTTTTATGTAGCTCCGGTTTTTCGTCAGCAACAAACAGGGCGTCAGTTTGCGTCATTATTGTTTGAAATGCTGCGCGGAAAGTGGGAAATAAAGCAGGTAGAAGGCGCTGAACATGCAACGAAATTTTGGCGTCGCGTCGTAAACGAGTATACTGCTGGCCATTACAGAGAAGATCAGTATCAATGCCCTCGTTGGGGATTAGTGACTAGGCAATGTTTTGATCATAAGTTGCCGTGATAATGACACTGGTCAGAACAATAATAATTGAGTGAGATTTAGGAGTTTCAATGGCGGTTCGAGAAATAATTACGATTCCAGACCCAAGACTAAAAAAAGTATCAAAACCCGTTAAAGACTTTGATGCAGTGCAAGGCGTGATTAACGATCTGTTAGATACACTGTATTCAACCAGTAATGGCATCGGCCTTGCGGCACCACAAATCGGAGCTGAAGAAGCCGTTGTTGTCATTGATTTGTCTAAGGAACGTAATGATCCGCTAATCCTTGTTAACCCTGTGGTTGAAAGTGGTGAAGATAAGGTAATGGGTGAAGAAGGCTGCTTATCTGTGCCTGATTACTATGAGAAAGTGGAACGTTTTGGCAAAGTGGTTGTTAAAGCACAAAACCGTAATGGTGAGGCAATTACGGTGGAAAGCGATGAATTTTTGGCTATTGCGATGCAACATGAGATTGATCATCTTAAAGGTAATCTGTTTATTGATTATCTTTCTCCATTGAAGCGCAAAATGGCACTGAAGAAAGTTAAAAAATATGAGCGAGAAATGAAAAAGCAGCACGAGAGCGCTGAGTAATTTCTCGATCACTTGAGGAAAACTGTGCATGAAAAATTCAATGATTACCTTACTTAAAATGAGTGAAGTTCTGTATCCACAATATCACCAAGCTTGGATTGAATTGCAGGAAGAATGCGAACATTATGCTCATCAAATTAAAGGGGTAACATTGAATGAAGCGGTGATGATCATGAGTGAATCACCAGTGATGCTAGAAAGGCATTCTGAAATAGAACGTGATTTCATTGAAGATATTTTAATGGAGCAGCTCAGTTCACAAACGGTGCATTGATTCCTATAGTTGCTACAAGATAGGGGAGCCATAATCGGTTCCCCTTTTTATTTACCTTGATAATGTGGGTTACTTGACGTTTTTTGGGAATAACCGCACATGCTGGCTGAGTAAAGCTACCATTATTAGTAATGGCTAATGTTATCTGGTCTATATTTATCTCAGCTAAATAAGTTTTGACTAATATCATAACGAGAGTATGCTTTCTCTATGTATTAATAGGAGATTGAAATGGATTCATTAGCAGTAGATGTGGCTACGATGCGCGATAGCGCAGAAGAGGTTGCCGAGTTATTGAGAATAATGGCTCATCCTGAACGCTTAATGGTATTGTGCCAATTAACTCAAGGTGAAGTTGGGGTTGGTCAATTACAACAACACTCGGCGTTAAGCCAATCGGCTTTTTCTCAGCATTTAACCGTGTTGCGTAAACAGGGATTTATCAAAGCACGTAAAGAATCCCAATTGGTGTTTTATTCTTTAGCTGATCCTCGAATTGCCACTTTAATAATGAATCTACAAGATTTGTTTTGTCCGACCGATGATCGATAGAGATTTAAGGATACTAATATGACGACAATGTATTGGTGGTCATTTGCTGGTGGTGTTTTGCTCGGAATATCAGCACTTCTATTGCTTTTGATGGATGGCAAGATTGCAGGCATCAGTGGAATAGTTACCCGAGCGATTAAGCCACAAAAAAATGATGCGCTTTGGCGTTATCTTTTCCTATTTGGCTTAATTGTTGGTGGTTGGCTTGGCCTACATTCGTCGGTAGGACGAATTCCAAGCGTATTCGGGGGTAATACCATGCTCTATATTACTGCCGGCGTATTAGTTGGTGTTGGAACGCGACTAGGCAATGGTTGCACTAGTGGCCATGGTATTTGTGGTATGGGTCGTTTATCCGTTCGTTCCATTGCTGCGACCTGCACATTTATGCTGGTTGGTGCCGTGGTGGTATTTATCTGGCAACACCTGGTAGGAGCCTAATATGCGTCCGATTCTATTTGGTTTATCTGCCTTATTTTCAGGCTTACTGTTTGGTTTAGGTATGGCCGTTTCAGGTATGGCTGATCCTAAAAAAGTGATCGCTTTTCTTGATGTGTTTGGCGCTTGGGATCCAAGCCTAATCTTTGTGATGGGTGGCGCTCTGTTGGTCTTTATGCCCGGCTATTTTTTTATTGTTAAAAAGCGCCAGCAACCCGTGTGCGCCGCTAAATTTAACGTGCCGACAAGTACCCTCATTGATGGTCGCCTACTCGGTGGTGCAGCTATCTTTGGCGCTGGATGGGGATTAGCTGGTATATGTCCAGGCCCTGCTATCGCGAGCATTACGGCAGGTAACCCAGATATCTTCTATTTTATTATTGCCATGGTTATTGCTCTTGGGGTGACTCACTCGATTGTTGAGCACATTGACGGTCGAAAATAATGACTGTTATTGTCACTGTTTACGCTGGATCGTGACTTGAATTGGGCAGTGATCACTTAATTGATAACGCTGAACATCTTTTTTGGTATAACGCTTTTGTTCAATATGGACCGCTTTCAACGTTGGGCTTGCCACGACATGATCGATCAGAGTTCGATATTGAATGAGTTTGGTTGAGCGGGCACTTTTGCGCGCATAGCAACGGCTTGTCACTTTTT
The DNA here is from genome assembly GCF_009874545.1 of Vibrio eleionomae. Taxonomy (NCBI): domain Bacteria; kingdom Pseudomonadati; phylum Pseudomonadota; class Gammaproteobacteria; order Vibrionales; family Vibrionaceae; genus Vibrio; species Vibrio eleionomae. The sequence continues at coordinate 63,826 of NZ_WEKT01000017.1, forward strand.
GTGTGAGCAGTCGGCTTTTGGTTCCTTGTTTTATCTCCTCCCATATCGCATCACGCTTTAAGGCTAAGGCGTGATTGAAATCTCCCATCACAATATATGCCTGATGATTTCTTTCCTTTTCTGTAATCCACAGATTAATGCTATCAGCTTGCTGTATCAAACGTTTACAGCTTGTTTTATAAGCGTGGATGCGATAAGAACATCCCGCCTTAAGATGGACAGAAAGAAGGTGAATCGGCTGTTTAGAGTTTGGATAAAGTACGATATAGGTAGCAAACCTCAGTTTTGAGTAGTGGTTACTGTTTGAGTTAACGTCTTTTAATTCAATATCTTGTGGATCTGAAAACGGAATACCACGGCGAACGGCAAATCCAGTGAATTGATTAATGTCGGAGTAGTGTTGTGAGGCAAACCGGCTCTGTGCACGATCAGAAAATATCACTTGATAATGATTGGAGATGACTTTTCTTAAGGCGTTTATGTTATCGACTTCTTGAAATGCCAGGACATCAGGCGTGTGTTGCGTGAAAAAGGAACGCATTGCCGCATAATCTAAGTTGTTGCGTTTGGGGCCGGGGGTATCTTGCTTTGTGGTTAACCACTGCATATTCCAAGTTTGCAATGCGAGCGTTGAACCACAATAAGCTACAGAACTCAAGCCAAAATACAGTAAGCAGGCGGTTAAAATTGTACGCTTTTTCATCATGTTATTCCGTTCGTAAAATTCACTCACGTCGTAGACTTGACCCTATCAGGGATTGCTAAAAATCAATAGCTATAGCGTACTTTTTTGGGAGTTACACAGTTATTTTTCTTTTTGAGATCTCGTCAAAATTTATCGCCGTATCCTTGTTCAGCATGGCGGGTTATTTGATCTAAATCAAAACGGAAAGGCGGGGTTGAGCGTTAAATACAGCCACAAGATGTAGTATGTAAAATAAATACAAAGGCCCATATCGTGTATTTGTGGATAACTCTGTGAGTATGCTGGGTAAGGAGATTAAAGGTGAAACCTATCGTAATCAAACGTGATGGATCAGAGGCCCCATTTGACCGGGATCGTATTCAAGCAGCCGTAGAAAGTGCTGCGGATCATATCACGAACGATGTCGCTATATACGCGTTAAATGTAGCGTTAGCAGTAGAAGAAAAATGCAAAGGTTACGATCAGGTCGCTATCGCCGAGATCCAAACAATGGTTGAAAATGAGCTAATGCAAGGCCCATTTAAAACTTTGGCTCGTTCTTATATTGAATACCGTCACGATCGCGATATCGCGCGTGAAAAACAGAGCTCTTTAACGAAAGAGATAGAAGGCTTAATACAAGAAAGCAACGCCGATTTATTGAATGAAAATGCCAATAAAGATGGAAAAGTGATCCCGACCCAACGTGACCTGTTAGCAGGAATTGTGGCAAAACATTATGCCAAAACCCATATCTTGCCACGTGACGTTGTAAACGCACATGAAGCAGGTGATATTCACTATCACGATTTAGATTATGCGCCATTCTTCCCGATGTTTAACTGTATGTTGATTGATCTAAAGGGAATGTTGACTGGCGGATTTAAAATGGGTAACGCCGAAATCGAAACGCCAAAATCGATTTCAACAGCAACAGCGGTGACAGCTCAAATCATTGCTCAGGTAGCAAGCCATATCTACGGTGGCACAACCATCAACCGCATTGATGAAATCTTAGCTCCTTACGTTAAATCAAGTTATGACAAGCATCTTAAAGTGGCTCTTGAGTGGGATATCCATGATCCGAATGCTTTTGCTGAAGCGCGCACTGAAAAAGAGTGTTTTGATGCGTTCCAATCTCTCGAATATGAAGTCAACACATTACATACTGCCAATGGTCAAACTCCATTTGTGACATTAGGCTTTGGGTTAGGCACATCTTGGGAATCTCGTTTAATTCAAGAATCTATCTTGAAGAACCGTATCGCTGGTTTGGGTAAAAACCATAAAACAGCCGTATTCCCTAAATTGGTATTCGCGATTAAAGCTGGCTTAAACCAAAAACCGGGTGAGCCAAACTATGATATCAAACAGTTAGCCCTTGATTGTGCAAGCAAACGTATGTACCCAGATATTCTTAGCTACGATCGTGTCGTTGACGTAACGGGATCATTCAAAACACCAATGGGCTGCCGCAGCTTCTTAAATACCTACGAAGAAAATGGTGAGTTGATCCATGATGGTCGTAATAATTTAGGGGTTGTCAGTGTCAACTTGCCTCGTGTTGCGCTTAAAGCAAAAGGGGACATTAAGCGTTTCTACTCTATTTTAGACGACACACTAAAAGTGGCACGCCGAGCGCTGGATACTCGTATTGCTCGTTTAGAAAATGTGAAAGCTCGTGTTGCTCCGATCCTTTATATGGAAGGGGCATGTGGTGTCCGTTTAAAAGCAGAAGACTCGGTGGCTGAAATCTTCAAAAATGGCCGTGCTTCTATCTCATTAGGTTACATTGGGATTCACGAAACTATTAATGCGCTGTTTGGCCAAAAACACCATATTTACGACGATGCAGAGCTGCGCCAAGTGGGTGTCGATATTGTGCAGCGTTTACGTGATGCCGTCGATGCGTGGAAAGAAGAAACCGGATATGGCTTCAGTTTGTACGCGACGCCAAGTGAAAACTTATGCAACCGTTTCTGTCGTATTGATGCAAAAGAATTTGGTGTAGTAGAAGGCGTGACGGACAAAGGTTACTACACAAATAGCTTCCACTTAGACGTAGAAAAAGAAGTTAACCCATACGATAAAATTGATTTTGAAATGCCGTATCCAACCATGTCGAACGGCGGGTTCATTTGCTATGGCGAGTTTCCGAACATGCAGCGTAACATCGAAGCGTTAGAAAACGTTTGGGATTACGCTTATGATCGCGTGCCATATTACGGAACCAATACTCCTATCGATGAATGTTATGAATGTGGTTATACCGGAGAATTTGACTGCACCAGTAAGGGGTTTGTTTGTCCTAAATGTGGCAACCATGATCCTGAGAAAGTTTCCGTTATCCGCCGCGTATGTGGGTATTTAGGTAGCCCAGATGCACGACCATTTAACTTGGGTAAGCAAGAAGAAGTCAAACGTCGAGTAAAACACTTATAAGTTATGAATTACCACAAATATTATCCGATTGATGTGGTGAACGGTCCGGGAACACGCTGTACTCTGTTTGTTTCCGGCTGTGAACATCAGTGCAAAGGATGTTACAACAAAAGCACTTGGCGACTCGATTCTGGTTTTCCATTCACTCAAGAATTGGAAGACCATATCATTGAAAATCTCAATGATACGCGAATTAAACGCCGTGGCTTATCGCTTTCGGGTGGCGATCCATTGCATCCACAAAACCTTGATGGAATCTTGCATCTCGTACAGCGTGTACGTCATGAATGTGAGGGTAAGGATATCTGGATCTGGACAGGGTATGAGCTTGCCACACTCACTCCCGCTCAACGTCAAGTCGTCGATTTAATCGACGTGTTAGTTGATGGAAAATATGAAGAATCGCTGCGCGACCCTGCTTTGTTGTGGCGTGGTAGCAGCAACCAGATTATTCATGAGTTAAAATCCTAAATAACGGTTTGGTTTTCACTGTTGCAGTGGTAAGTTGTGGGTCATAATTTGTTTTTATCACAAGGTCGTGACCCACAATGTTTTCTCATCTTCCTACTCCCACGCTAGACACTATCATTTCGCTTTCTGCGGCTTACAAAAAAGATACCCGAGCAAATAAAGTTGATCTCGGGATCGGTGTTTATAAAAATAGTGACGGTGTCACTCCAATTATGCGAGCGGTACAGCAGGCGCAAGATATTGTGGTTGCCTCGCAAACGACTAAAGCTTACGTCGGTATTGCAGGTTGTGAAGAGTTCAACCAAAGCATGGTTGATTTGGTGCTAAAAGGTACCTCTGCGTACGAACGTGTTGCCACTATTCAAACCCCTGGTGCCAGCGGTGGTTTGCGTATGTTTGCCGATTTAATTCACTTTGCTCAGCCAGATACTACGGTGTGGCTCACAAATCCAAGCTATGTAAATCATGCACCTATCATGGAAGCAGCAGGTTTACGTGTTAAGTACTACGCTTATTTTAATCCGGTAACGAAAACAGTCGACACTGAGGCGATGTTGCGAGATTTGGCGCAAGCGGGGCCGAACGACGTTGTGCTATTACACGGCTGTTGTCATAACCCAACGGGTGCCGACATGAGTTTGGATGCTTGGCAATCGGTAACAGAGCTTGCACAAGCGAATGGATTTATGCCATTTGTTGATGCTGCTTATCTTGGTTTTGGTGATAGTTATGAGCAAGACGCCGCTGGGTTGCGTTTTATGGCCGATAACGTAGATGAGATGATGTTGACCGTGTCTTGCTCTAAAAACTTTGGTTTGTATCGTGAGCGTACGGGGGCAGCAATGGTGATTGGTAAAAATGTCACTGAAGCTGGTAATGCAAAAGGGAAACTGCAAAATTTAGCTCGAGCTTCTTATACCATGCCACCCGATCATGGTGCGGCGCTTGTCAAAACCGTGTTACAAGATGACAAACTAACGGCAATTTGGCAGCAAGAGTTGGTTGAAATGCAGCAACGTTTGTTAAGCCTTCGTCAAACATTATGTCGGGAGTTGAGAAATACGTACAATACGGCACAATTTGATTTTATTGAGCAACATAAAGGTATGTTCACCGTGTTAGGTTTGTCACCACAACAAATGACTCGTTTACGTGAAGAGTTCGCGATTTATGGGGTGACTGATGGGCGAATTAATGTCGCTGGCCTGACTGAAAGTGATATACCTTATGTTGCAGAGTCAATCATGAAAGTGTGTTAAGTTTTTAGCAGTTTTATTAGGTGAATGAATGAAACAACAATTGAAGTTCCTGGTTCCGTTATTACTCAGTGGTGGTTTGATGGCTTGTGCAACGCCTCACCAAGATAAGGTGCCTGATAATCAAACAACATCAAAGCCTGCTGATACTGCTGCAAAGACGACAGAAGCGGTTAATGCACCAAAAGCAGAAACACCGAGCAAAAAGCCCACAGCAGTGACACCAAAAGTGGAAGGTAAAAAGCTGAGTGATGGCAAGTTAATCTTAGGTTCTAAAGAGTGGGTACATATTCCTAGCTTAAAAGATAACTTTGATTCTCGTATCGATACCGGCGCAACCACCTCTTCTATCAGTGCTGTGGACATTGTGCCATTTGAACGTGATGGAAAAGATTGGGTTAAATTTAAGATTGAGCACGAAGGTGTGAAGAGTGAAGAGGTTAGCTTACCGGTTGATCGCTGGGTTCGAATTCGTCAATCTACGAATGAGAAAGGTGTGCGTCGCCCAGTGGTAAAAATGTGGGTAGAAATTGGTGACTTGAAAGAACAAACCGAATTCACGCTAGCGGATCGTACACATCTAACGTTCCCATTACTCCTTGGCCGCAGCTTTTTTAAAGATGTCGCCGTTGTTGATGTGAGCCGTAAATACATTCAAGGTAAAAACATCAAGAAGTAAACGTAGCTCGTTGAATTAAACAATACCAAAATGAAAAACCTCAATAGTCGAATACCGATTATTGAGGTTTTTTGTGCCTATCGCAAATTATCCGTTTTAAACTGGTTGTAAACCCACCGAACGTTCCCTTTTGTGTAGGAATGACACGAGAGTTTTGCTATAAATATATGCAAGCTGTTGATATTCCTCTCTATGTGTTTTTATTAATAATGGCGGTAGCGTGATTATAATAAAAATACTGTATATTTAACCAGTATTTGATTTTTGTCGTGTGGATGACTTATACAGAACAAATCCGTATATCTCCTTCCTGTGGATAAAATCAAATGCTAAGGTGTTGTTTTAACGGTGTTTGAGATGACGTTAAGGGGGAGGGGAAAAGATATTATACAGACCCTTTCCCATAGAATGGTTCAGTATAATAACTGTTATACATTGGAGTATAGATTTGGAATCCCATAAAAAAAATTGTGACTGTGTTATTTGCAAAAACAAGATAGATACACAGATTCCAGAAGAACTGATAATGGAAATATTAAGTGGAAAAGTTACTTTTTTCACTGGAGCTGGTATTAGTACTGAATCACCAATGGTTCTAAACATCAATTTTTATCAAGAAGTTGCAAGAGAAATTGATGCAATTGATAAAGGTTGGAGCTTCCCTAAGTTAATGCAGGAGTTTTGTAAACAGCCGAACGGACGGATGAAACTATTACAGATGCTTCGTTCTCGGTTTAAAACGATTGATTCATTTCCTGAATTACAAAATTCAGCTACATCATTTCACAAGTCTATTGGGACGCTTTATTCTGTGAGAAATATTGTTACAACCAACTGGGATACGTACTTTGAAGATTTTTCTCATTCAACTCCTTTTGTCTTAGATAGTGATTTGGCTTTTTGGGAAGTGGCTGAACGCCGAGTTCTAAAAATCCATGGTTCTATTGATAATCTCTCAACTGTAGTAGCTACTGAGGACGATTATTCGGAATGTACAAAGCGTTTAAATGAAAAACTTATAGGAGGCATGTTAAAAACAATATTGGCAACCCAAACAGTTATCTTTGTGGGTTATTCAATGAGAGATAGTGACTTTCATGAAATATATAGTTTGGTTAAAGAACAAATGGACTTGTTACATCGACAAGCATATGTGGTAACGCCATTCAAAGATGAAGCTAAACGATTTGAAGACGCAGGGCTAATACCGATCATAACTGATGGAACATATTTTTTAGAGTTAGTTAAAGATGAAGCTGTAAATCAAGAGCTTATGTTACCAGACCTATCTTATATACTTTCATCTATAATGTTGAGTAATTTTGAAGATGAACATTTTGAATTAAGTAAAAATGTTCGCAATACTGAATGTCCCGAAGTTATATATGTAGCTTGTTATCAAGATGGTGTAATACATGCACTTCAAAGAATAGAGAAGAACAAATATTCTGGTGAGTATTCACATCCATGCCGACTCGCTAAACTAATTGAGAAGTATGAAGAAATCCTTTCGGAAAAAAGAAAATCTAAAAACTATTCAGGTGTTGCTTATATCGAGGGGTATATCAGAGGTCTAGTTTATCATTTAAATAGTAGTTTTGAAGATGATGATTACGAAATTCCAAAATATTTTGCTTTTGGTAATAAAAGCGAGTTGTATTCTTTCGATGAGTTTATGAATTTTGTTAAATTAAATCCTAAAGCACATAAAACGTCATTTAAACAAGCTAACCAATATTTAAAGTCATTAAATGAACCTGATAATGTTGTAATTCACCATCCGCCTTGGCTCTAATGTATAACAATCCAATTCAATGGACGCAATTAAGTTTTGGCGGTTGTGGTTTAAAGTTTTTTAAACGCTTCGGTTACAGCGCCATGCGCAATTGATTGAAGCGTTATGCTGCCAAACAATCAGGTGATCACAATTGATTCTAGAAGTACACAATACGATAAAGATTGATAACGATAAATTTCCAACAATAGAGGAGTATTATGGCTTTTCTGTTGATGAATCGATTAAATCAATTATTCGTAATTTTAATGGTCGAGTTGTAAATCAAAACGGAAAATCTCCGTTGTTGTCATATAAACTTGATGATGGTAGTGAGATAAATGATGTTATTGAAGCCGTTTTTGATGAAAATGAAATAATTGAGCAATTTGAATGCATAAGTTATTTGGAACAGTTTAAAGAACATTTTGAACTCGATGATTCTTACGTTGAATGCAATACATTATTGCCACTAATGGAATTAGGTAGTGGTGTTTTATATATATCGATAAGTGGTGAAAATAAGGGAGTTTTATATGCTGTTGACAATGGTGATTTTGGTATAACTAAGTTGACAATTTTACTTAATCAAATCAGCTTTCGAGTTGTCAAAACAGCATAACAAAGCAAATCAATGGACGCTTAACGCTTCGGTGTTTGTTGTTTTAGGTTTTAAATGTGCTGCAGCATTTGTGAAAGCGCCACTGTTTGCGGCGTTAGATGCAAAAGGAATAATTACAACGTGGAACATTTCCTACCTCAATCATTTCGAGAATTGCTTGGTGCGCTAACGATAATTGTAGCCATTTTGTTCTCATTTATAAGCATCATTAAATCCAGCAGGGAGCACTGCTTAAGGGCGACCGGTTTATTTCTATTAGCTGGTATCGTACTGTTCGCGAATGATGCGTGGGCATACTTTGCATCAGTATTTATTTTTGGGACTGCAATAACCCAGCTGGAATTTTTACAGAATTTGGCAGCAATAATTAGGGGAAGCAAAGAATACTTCGATTATCAAAAAGAATTTTTATCCCAGTCTGAAATAGAGAAAACTATCGAAAATGATGTACGAGAGAGTGAAGAGGCAGCATCAAAAGAAAAAGCGTCCGGAGATAAAGAATTTAAGATCAGTATATCGCCATCAAATCTCTCTCCAGGTCAATTTGGTTTAATTGTTGAGGAGTATGCCTTTAAGTTCCTCGAAAGAAGATTTGAGAAGCCTATTGAAAGGCATGTTAGACTTCATGGTAAAACATTTACGGCTGAATTCGACGGCATCATGCAAGACCACGGCATTTCTAGAGTTTTCGAAATAAAAACCACTAGGTCTGGTTTGTATCCTAGGAAAATTCTTGTTGAACACGTAAAGAAAATGGCTGAAGCAGTTGCGAGGTATAAAGAAGCAACCAAGAAGAATGCCATACTTAATGTTGTTCTAATTGGCGACTTCAGTGAAAACTTTAACAAAAGACTCAGGGAATGTAAGGAAGAAATAAAGAGCGACGAAAGTGGCGTTGAAATTATATTTGAAACTTTTACATTTGAAGACATAGGCGTTGATGAAATTTTAAAAGCATCTAACAACACGCCCTGAGATGGACAACAAGTAAAATTTTAGCCATTTAATGCGTAAGTGAGAAGCTGTGATCCCTTTGCTTTTAAAGACTCTAAATACTTAGTTTCGTCATACGGTGTACTGNTTTTCCAGCATCGAAAAGCAATTCTAATCCACTTAAAAGCGAGTGCTCTTATCGCTGTATTATGTGGTTTCCCTTTTTCGATTTGTTGCTGATAAAACGCTTTTGCCCAAAATGAAAAACGGACAGAAAGCCCAGCCCATTCGATAAACGTTTGTCGCAAGAATTTAGGACAACAGTATCGCCAGTGAGTCCATGATTTTTTCCCACTGCGTTCAATCACAGGAGCAATACCAGCATATTTTTGTAGCTCAGCGGCATTATTGTATCGTTGTCTGTTAGTCCCAAATGCGACGAGTAATCTGGGAGCTAATTGAGGGCCAGCACCAGGGAAGCTATCGAAAATAGCACGGTCTTTTTGGGCTTTGTAGCGTTGTTTTATGTCTTTATCAATGGCGGTAATAGCTCTGATGAGCAGGCGTAATTGTTCGATACAGATGATAACCATGAGCGTGTTTGGGGCAATAATGCCTTGGTCTTGAGTGAGCGTCACTGCCGATCAGGGCAAACGCATGAAACCCCTTGGTTTTAAAGGCCTGTAGAAAAGGTTATTTTTGAAGAGTCGCTCAGTTTACCATCAT
>NZ_WEKT01000018.1:0-70742 GCF_009874545.1 Vibrio eleionomae
CGTTCAATCTGAGCCATGATCAAACTCTTCAATTAAAAGTTTTTTGTGGCTCAATGAATACTGAATAAATTGACTGTGCCAAGACCGAAGTCTTGATTGGTCACTCAGTTCATTGAAACCAATTGGAAACCGAAGTTTCTCATTTGATTATCATCAACGAGTGCCCACACAGATTGATAGGTTTAAATTGTTAAAGAGCTTTCTTTCTCAGTAACTTAAGTCACGTTGAAAGAGGCGGCTATTTTAGCGAGATAAAATGTCGTGTCAAACACTTTTTTCATTTTATTTTCAGAAGCTTTTCAGCTTGCTAATCTAACCTTGCTTTCCTCAGCAGTGCTTGTTGAAGCTTTGCCGTGTCAGCGAGGGGGCATTATAGAGATCGAGCTTACATTGGCAAGTGCTTTTTTAAATTTTTTTTGATTTTTTATTTGTTTGAGTACTTTTCGATCACAACGGTCTATTTATCGCCAAAATAACGCTCTAATATGGAGTATTCGTCATTAAGGAGCCCTTATGAATCCAATCAGAAGCTACAAAGGAATAGCCCCTTCTATTCACGACAGCGTGTATATAGATGAAAGCGCCGTTATTGTTGGTGATGTTCGCATCGAAGAAAACGCTAGTATTTGGCCTCTCGTTGCGGCTCGAGGTGATGTTAATCATATCCAGATTGGAGCCAGAACCAACATCCAAGATGGGACGGTTCTACATGTCACTCATAAAAGCAATGAAAATCCGGGGGGCTACCCTCTTCTCATTGGCGACGATGTCACCATCGGTCATAAGGTCATGTTGCATGGGTGCACGATAAAAGACCGAGTACTCGTTGGGATGGGTGCGATTGTATTAGACAACGTAATAATAGAAAGTGATGTTATGGTGGGAGCGGGAAGTTTAATCCCTCCAGGTAAAACTCTTGAGAGTGGTTACCTATATATGGGCAGCCCTGTCAAAAGGGCCCGCCCATTAACAGACAAAGAGAAGCAATTTCTTCTTAAATCTGCCGCTAATTATGTTGCAACAAAAAATGAGTACATTAATGATGTTAAGCCAGTGAAATCTTAACTTCTATTTCACCAGCTTCGTTATAGCGGTCATCTTCAATAAGCTCCTCTGCTAACTCTTCAATATCAAAACGTAATGAAGAGAATACTTGCAGCGCTTGCTGACCGCTAGTGATGACCATACCACTCAGAGCTTCTAAGCCACCTTTATCAATCCAGCACTCTATTAATGCTCCCGATTGCTGAGCTGTAAAACCAACACTTTGACGCGCCTCATCCCAGTGTTGGATATCCGTAAATAAAATGGATTGATTCATTATAAACCTTCTAGGTTTCTTCTTAATTCGAACAAAACTTGCTTTATACCCGGACGTAGCCCACGCCATAGCATAAAACTCTCAGCAGCCTGACCCACCAGCATACCTAAGCCATCGTAAGCATTGGCACACCCTTGTTCAACTGCCCATTGATTAAAAACCGTGAGCCCTTTGCCATACATCATGTCGTACGAAACAGTTGTAGGAGTAAAAATGGCAGTAGAAATAGAAGGTAATTTTCCATCTAAGCTAGCTGACGTTGAGTTGATAACAAGATCATACCCACTATCAATACTTTCCATCGGTACGGCGCTAACTACCCCATATTCTTTAAATTGCTCTGCCAATTGCTCTGCTTTGGTAAAAGTGCGATTGGTAATCGTAATACTCGCTGGTGAATGATCGAGTAATGGTTTAATCACACCGCGGGCAGCACCACCAGCGCCGATAAGCAAAATACGACGCCCCTCTAACGGCACTTGGTGCACTAATAAATCTTGCACAAGCCCTTCACCATCAGTGTTATCACCAATAATGATGCCATCATCCAGTTTCTTTAATGTATTAACCGCTCCCGCAAGTTGTGCTCTTTCGGTTAAACGATCAGCAAATTTATAGGCTTCTTCTTTAAATGGAACAGTGATATTGCACCCCTTTCCACCATGAGAGAAAAAATCTGTCGCAGCTGCAACGAAACCATCAACGGGTGCAAGTTGAGTACTATATTCCATATGCTGATTGGTTTGGCGCGCAAACAGAGAATGAATTAAAGGGGATTTACTATGTCCGATAGGGTTACCAAATACCACATACCGATCGTTACTATTCGCCATATCCTTGCCTATTAAAAAAGGGTCACTCACTTGACCCTATCACTCTGGCTTATCTCTGTCACCACTCTCGGGGCACAAGATATTCCTGTAGTTTGGCTTCTGCACTGTTCGCTTCTGGTTCATAACCATATTCCCAGCGTGCAAGCGGCGGCATAGACATCAATATTGATTCAGTACGACCACCCGTTTGTAGGCCAAATAAGGTCCCTCGGTCGAACACTAAGTTAAACTCCACATAACGACCACGACGGTACAATTGGAACTGGCGCTCTTTTTCAGCAAACGGAGTATCCTTCCGTTTGTTAATGATAGGTACATAAGCCTTGATGTATCCTTCACCTACCGCCTTAATGTAATCAAAGCACGTCGCAAAATCCCATTGGTTTAGATCATCAAAAAATAATCCACCGATACCGCGCGTTTCTTCACGATGTGGTAAATAGAAATAGTCGTCACACCACTTTTTATGTTCGGCATAAACCTGCTCTCCAAATGGAGCACAAAGATCTTTAGCTTGCTGATGCCAAAATTGACAATCTTCCTCGAATGGATAAAAAGGCGTTAAATCAAATCCACCGCCAAACCACCAAATCGGATCTTCCCCTTCTTTTTCAGCAATAAAGAAACGAACATTAGCGTGAGACGTTGGCACATAAGGATTAGTGGGATGAATAACAAGAGACACTCCCATCGCCTCAAAGTGACGGCCCGCTAATTCAGGACGATGAGCGGTCGCAGAGGCGGGCATTTGTTTTCCGGTAACATGGGAAAAATTAACGCCCCCTTGTTCAATAACGCCCCCTTGTTTCATTACTCTAGAGCGGCCACCGCCCCCTAACCGCTCGCCAGGTTCGCGGTTCCAAGCGTCTTCCACAAATACCGCTTTACCATCAGCCATCTCTAATTGCTGACAAATGTGATCTTGTAAAGACAATAAAAACTGTTTTACTGCCTCTTTATTAATGGCTGTCATGCTTTCTCCTTCATCAGGGCTTCGATTTATTATGTGTGTTGAGCACTAGCCCTTTCTTAGAATAGTGAGTGTCTTTGCATCGCGAATTTCACTCGGTTTTAGTTTTCCACCGGTTTCTCCCGCAAGAATAGCAACAAGTTGGTCCCCTAGCTGCTGTTCCACCTCTTCAGTCGTCATACAAGGTGGCTGACCAGACAAATTGGCACTCGTAGAAGTGATGGGTTTACCGTAGGCTAGGCATAACTCCTTCACTAAGGGATGATCAGTCACTCGAACAGCGATGGTATCAAACTGACCACTGACCCAGTGAGAGACACGCTCACTCGCAGGCATAATCCAAGTGACATGTCCGGGCCAGCTTTCCTTTACACGAGCCAATTGCTCAGCTGTCAGTTGTTCTTCTTTTATATAGGGAATAAGCTGCTGGTATGTTGCTGCAATGAGGATCAAGCCTTTTTCAACAGGGCGCTTCTTCAACGCCAGTAACTTTTCTACGGCACTAATATTATCGGGATCACACCCTACGCCAAAGACCCCTTCTGTCGGATAGGCAAGCACTTCGCCAGCAGTTAATGCTTGCACGGCTTGTTCAACGTTTTTCACTCTCATATCCTAAGCTGCTTAGTATTCTTAGACCATAGTGTACAAATTATCCGTTTGATCACCTAAAGCAAATTACGCCGAATCTCAAATGAACGAGGAAGACGATGGCGCAAACGTTTGCTTGAGATAAAAATCCTCGTATAATGCGCGACGTTCGCTCAGTTATTTTACAAGCTTGAAGGAGTTGGAGATGAAAGTTGGAATTATCATGGGTTCTAAGTCAGATTGGCCGACCATGAAACTCGCAGCAGAAATGCTAGACAAATTTGGTGTTGAGTACGAAACCAAAGTGGTTTCAGCGCACCGTACCCCTCAACTTCTGGCTGACTATGCAACCAGTGCCAAAGAGCGTGGTATTAAAGTGATTATTGCTGGTGCTGGCGGTGCTGCTCACTTACCAGGTATGACAGCCGCATTCACTAGTGTTCCAGTTCTTGGTGTTCCAGTACAGTCTCGTGCACTGAAAGGTATGGATTCTCTGCTTTCTATCGTACAAATGCCCAAAGGTATTGCCGTTGGTACACTAGCCATTGGTGAAGCAGGCGCCGCAAACGCAGGTATTCTTGCCGCACAAATTATCGGTACCCATGATGAAACTGTCATGGCCAAAGTTGAAGCGTTCCGTACCGAACAAACTGAAACCGTACTCGCTAACCCAAACCCTGAAGAGGAATAAGTGATGCACGTTTTGGTACTAGGTTCTGGTCAACTTGCACGTATGATGTCTCTTGCAGGCGCACCACTGAATATTACGTTGTCAGCCTATGATGTCACTACCGATAGAGTAGTACATCCTCTCACTCAAACTCCTATTGAGCAAACTCTGGATCAAGCCATTGCAGATGCTGATGTCATCACCGCAGAATTCGAACATATCCCACACGATATCTTAGCTATCTGTGAGAAAAGCGGTAAATTCTTACCAAGTAGTGAAGCGATCAAAGCAGGTGGTGACCGCCGTATCGAAAAAGCACTCCTTGATACCGCGAACGTAAAAAATGCCAAATACTATGTCATTAATACTCGTGATGATTTTGATGCAGCCATAGAGCACGTGGGTATCCCAATGGTGCTCAAAAGTGCATTAGGTGGTTACGATGGTAAAGGCCAATGGCGCTTAAAAGAGCTCAGCCAAATTGATGAAATCTGGACTGAAATGCAAGAATGCATTGCTGCATCCGATAACCAAGCGATTGTTGCTGAACAATTTATACCTTTTGACCGTGAAGTATCTCTTGTTGGTGCTCGTGGTGTAAATGGCGATGTTGTGGTTTATCCATTGGCAGAAAACATCCATGTTAACGGTGTATTGAGCCTATCAACGGCGATTGATGCTCCTGAATTGCAGCAACAAGCAAAATCGATGTTTACTGCTGTCGCTAACCAGCTCAATTATGTGGGTGTACTTGCGATCGAATTCTTTGATGTGGATGGTCAATTGCTGGTGAATGAGATTGCCCCTCGCGTTCATAATTCAGGTCACTGGACTCAACAAGGCGCTGAAGTTTGCCAATTTGAAAATCATCTTCGTGCGGTATGTGGTATGCCGTTAGGTAGCACCAAGTTGGTACGCGAGACATCGATGATTAATATCCTTGGTGAAGATTCCTTGCCGCAAGAGTTGTTAGCGATGGAAGGCTGCCATATTCACTGGTACGGGAAATCAAAACGCCCTGGCCGTAAAATGGGTCACATCAATATCACTGCAGATTACACAGGCGAACTACAACGTAAACTGTGTGAACTTGCGAAGTTACTAGATAAAGAGGCTTTTCCTGCTGTTCACGAAGTCGCCGAGCACATTAAAGCGTAAATTTATCAGTTTTGTATAACAAAAGACGGCGCTCAATTGAGCGCCGTCTTTTTTGTTATTTATCTGTTACTGCTCGTCAGAGCTTGTCTCTTGCGATTGTATATGACCACATTTGCGATCAGCACATTGGTACTTCACACCTTGCGCTGTTTTCTTTTCAACCAACAGCGGAAAACCACACTTTTCACACACACCCGCAACAGGGGGCTGATTAACTGCAAACTTGCATTTAGGATATTGGTCACAGGCATAAAACATTTTCCCGAAGCGATTTTTACGCTCAATGAGATGTCCCTTACCACACTCAGGACACACAATATCACTTGCAACTGGCTCTTCGTCTGGACCATCAATTGATTCAATATGATGGCAGTCAGGGTAATTACTGCAGCCAATAAACATACCATAACGACCTTGGCGTAATACCAACTCATGGCCACATTCAGGGCATGGAACCCCTAACTCTTTTACAATATGCCCATCATTATTATGAGATGTTTTGATGTAATCGCAGGTTGGATAGTCACTACAACCTAAGAATGGACCATGTTTACCATGGCGTATAACAAGTGGCTTACCACATTTAGGGCAAGGCTCCTCAGAAGCCTTGCCTGTGGATGAAAATAATTGCTGATCGATTTTACTGCTCATATACCAACGTTGACCTAGTGAAGAATGCCTTGTTCTTTGCTGTACAAAAGCTCTTCCATCAAGGTGTACGCATTTTCGTTACCGGGAACATTGAATAGAACCATTAAGATAATCCATTTCAGGTCATCGAGTTCAAATTCATTGGTTTCCAGCCCCATGACTCGATCGATCACCATTTCACGAGTTTCAGAGGTCAGCACTTTTATCTGCTCAAGAAACAGCAAGAATCCTCGGGATTCGCGATCTAAACGTTCCATTTCTTTTGCAGAAAAAATACGCATGGACGTTGTCGCGCTGGTTGCGATAGCTGAATGTGCATCGGTTTGTTGCAATCCAGCAAGCTCTTCCAACCAGTGAAGGGCTTTATAGATGTCTTTTTGGTGGAACCCTGCACGAAGAAGTTCATCTTCGAGCTCATCTTGATCTACTTGTAACTCTGCATCACTATGGATATAAGTTTCAAACAGATACATTAGAATATCCATCATCATAGCTAGCCCCTCCCCTTACGAATATAGCCACCAGAAACTGCAACCACATGCCCAGAGAGTTCTAACTCTAAAAGCTGCGTCATGACTTCATGCACAGGTATATTGGTCCTGCTTGCAAGAATATCAACTGGTGTGGCTTCTACTCCTACGTTAGCTAACAGCTCGGGAAATGGCAATTGTTCTTCGCTATTTGGGGGTGAAAAAAGTGTAGATTGCTGCATTGTCTGCTGATTAAGCGACCAATTGAGTAATAAATTGAGCTCTTCCACAATTTGCTGAGAGTTTTGCACTAGGCTTGCACCTTGGCGGATGAGTTCATTACTCCCCTGATAATTGGCTTGATAAATAGTACCTGGCAATACAAACACATCTCGGTCTTGCTCAACAGCATAACGTGCCGTAATCAGCGAACCGCTTTTGACGGCTGCTTCGACCACCAATACACCTAAAGATAAACCACTAACAATTCGATTACGGCGAGGAAAGTGCTCTGCCCTAGGTTTCATGTCTGGTCGAAACTCGGAAACCAACGCCCCTGATTCAACAATTCTTGCGGCTAGTTGACGATGGCGGGCTGGATAAATTTGATTCAAACCTGAGCCCAAAACAGCAATGGTTTCACCTTGTCCACTTAATGCTCCATCATGGGCATAACCATCAATACCTAAAGCAAGACCACTGGTTACGACTATCCCTTGCTCAGCCAACTCTCGTCCAAATTGATGAGCGGCTCGTTGACCTTCTACTGTTGCGCCACGACTGCCAACAATCGCAACCTGGGGCTTGTCTAAACAAGAACTGTCTCCCTCTACAAAAAGTACGGGAGGCGCTGAAGAAATTTGTCGTAATAAGGCAGGGTAATGTTCATCAAGTGATGTAATAATCGAACGGTTATCTTTTTGGTTCATCCAGACAAAACACGCATCGACCTCTTTTTTTGCTGCGGAATTAAGATAGTTTATTTGATCGGGTTTTAACCCCAACGCTTGCCATTGCGGGGCAGAGTAGTTCACTAACTTTTCTGGTGCATCCTTACTTAAAAATTTTGCTAACGATTTTGCACCAATACGAGGAGTAAAACTCAGCATTAACCAAGCCGATAACGCATTATCATTTAACACAGTAATGTCTCTCCCAATCAGCGTAGAATAAACCAACCTTTAAGTTTCGACAGGCCATGAGTATCGCCCGGTATAATCTCTTCGTATAAAAAAGCACAAAACCTTACAAAATATAAGGTAAGATAAGCATTCAAATTACCACAAAGAAACACGTAAAATACGTAGATTTTGCGCTTAGATGCTGTCATTTGGGGCTTAAAATGTCTAGAATTGAGCCAATAAGCTTTTAGCTGTTTCGGCACAGTTCAACATTTTGAGTGTATATGTCTGTATTACAAGTATTAACATTTCCCGACGATCGTCTGCGCACTATTGCCAAGCCGGTTGAGAAAGTGACGCCAGAGATTCAAAAAATTGTCGATGACATGATTGAAACCATGTACGACGAGGAAGGTATTGGTCTTGCGGCAACACAAGTCAACGTTCACCAACGTATTGTGGTAATTGATGTTTCTGAAAATCGCGATGAACCAATGGTTTTGATCAATCCTGAAATTATTGAAAAACGCGGTGAAGATGGAATTGAGGAAGGCTGCTTGTCCGTACCAGGGGCTCGTGCTTTAGTTCCTCGAGCAGCAGAAGTTACGGTAAAAGCATTAAACCGTAATGGTGAAGAATATCAATTTGATGCGGATGATTTGCTCGCGATTTGTGTTCAGCACGAACTCGATCACTTGGAAGGTAAATTGTTTGTCGATTACCTATCGCCTTTGAAACGCAAACGTATCAAAGACAAGTTAGAAAAAATCAAACGCGCCAACGAAAAGAATCAAAATTAAGAGTGAGGTCACCTTGAGCCAATCATTACGCATTGTCTTTGCAGGTACTCCGGATTTCGCCGCCCGTCACTTGGCGGCGTTGTTGTCTTCGGAGCATGAAGTTATTGCTGTTTATACCCAACCAGATCGCCCAGCAGGTCGCGGTAAAAAACTAACAGCAAGCCCAGTTAAAAATATCGCTTTAGAAAATAACATTCCTGTTTATCAACCCGTCAATTTTAAATCTGACGAAGCAAAACAAGAATTGGCCGATTTAAATGCTGATCTTATGATCGTGGTGGCTTACGGTCTGTTATTACCGAAGCAAGTGCTTGAGACTCCCAAGCTAGGTTGTATCAACGTCCATGGTTCAATTCTCCCTCGCTGGCGCGGAGCTGCTCCTATTCAACGTTCGATTTGGGCGGGTGATGCAGAAACAGGCGTCACCATCATGCAAATGGATGAAGGGCTCGATACTGGCGACATGCTCAGCATCGCAACCTTACCGATTGAAGCAACAGACACCAGTGCCTCAATGTACGAAAAGCTGGCTGAGCTAGGTCCACAAGCGCTTCTAGACTGTTTAAATGACATTGCTGCTGGCAATGCCGTTGCTGTTAAGCAAGATGATGAACAGGCTAACTACGCGAAGAAACTCAGCAAAGAAGAAGCTCAAATTGATTGGTCCATGGATGCTGCAGCCATTGAACGTTGTGTCCGTGCTTTTAACCCTTGGCCAATGAGTCATTTTTCTATTGAAGACAATCACATCAAAGTGTGGCAAACACGCGTTGAAAAAATGACGACAGATAAACCAGCAGGCACCATCATCAAAGCGGATAAAACTGGTATTTACGTCGTTACAGGCCAAGACGTTCTGGTATTGGAAACGATACAAATTCCAGGTAAACGGGCTATGGCAGTGCAAGACATACTCAACTCTCGTGCTGCTTGGTTTGAAGTTGGCACACAATTGAATTAATCTCGCGACCCTATTCCATAGGGTCGATGTTTTACCAATAGGTTCACCACCATGAATGTTCGCGCCGCGGCTGCTCAAGTGTTATTCCAAGTTGTTGATCAGGGTTACTCTCTATCAGCGGCACTCCCTGCTGCTCAGCAGAAAATCAAACCTCGTGATCACGCACTACTACAAGAAATCTGTTTCGGTGCTCTACGATTTTTACCTCGCTTAGAATCTATCGCAAATGCATTGATGGATAAGCCCTTAAAAGGTAAACAACGTGTATTTCACCATCTGATTCTCGTTGGCATCTATCAACTGAGTTCAATGCGTATTCCAGCTCACGCCGCCGTAGGGGAAACCGTTGAAGCAACAAAGACGCTACGTGGTCCTCGCTTGCGTGGTCTTATTAATGCTGTTTTACGCAACTATCAACGCCAGCAAGAAGAATTGGATGCTAAAGCCATCAGTCATGATGCAGGTAAATATGGTCACCCAAGCTGGCTATTGAAACTGATTAAAAGTAGCTACCCCGAGCAATGGGAGAGCATCGTCGAAGCGAATAATCTTAAGGCACCAATGTGGCTTCGCGTGAACCATAGCCATCATACAGCTCAAGAATACCAAGCAATTCTGGCTGATGAAGGCATAGCGAGCACTCTACATAGCCTAGCGGAAGATGCATTGAAGCTTGAACATCCTTGCGATGTCACCCAACTTCCAGGTTTTGCACAAGGATGGGTATCGGTACAGGATGCGGCAGCACAACTGTCTTATCACTACCTCACACCGAAAAATGGTGAACGTATTCTAGATTGCTGTGCAGCTCCGGGCGGAAAAACTGCCCATATGCTAGAACATATCAAAGCCAAAGAAGTCGTCGCAATCGACAATGATGCCACTCGTTTGAAACGTGTGTATGAAAACCTTGAACGTTTAAATTTAGAAGCAACAGTTATTTGCGGCGATGCACGAAAACCACAAGAATGGTGGCAAGGAGAGCAATTTGACCGTATTCTGCTGGATGCTCCATGTTCAGCAACAGGCGTCATTCGCCGTCACCCAGATATAAAGTGGCTACGCCGCGCTGAAGATATTGAAGTGTTAGCAACACTGCAAAGTGAAATTTTGGATGCAATGTGGCAGCAATTGAAGCCTGGCGGTACGTTAGTTTATGCCACTTGCTCAATTACCCCACAAGAAAATACCTTGCAGGTAAAAGCATTTCTAGAACGAACATCTGATGCTACATTGATGGGTTCTAATCAGGAACATCCTGGCCGTCAAATTCTTCCTGGTGAAGAGGATATGGACGGTTTTTACTATGCCGTTCTAACCAAGCAAGCATAATTGAAAACGGCAAAGGCAGCATTTCGCTGCCTTTGCCATGAATGAAAGAGAACAAGGTATGAAAATCATCATTCTTGGTGCAGGACAAGTTGGCGGCACATTAGCTGAAAACTTAGTCGGTGAAAACAACGACATTACGATCGTCGATAAAAGTAGCGATCGCCTGCGAGAACTACAAGATAAATATGATTTGCGTGTCGTAACAGGTCACGCTAGCCACCCCGATGTACTTCGTGAAGCAGGGGCACAAGATGCCGATATGCTTGTTGCCGTAACGAATACTGATGAAACGAATATGACGGCGTGTCAGGTCGCCTTTTCTCTTTTCAACACCCCAAACCGCGTCGCTCGTATTCGCTCTCCACAATATCTGGCCGAAAAAGAAGCCTTATTCCAATCGGGGGCAGTTCCCGTTGATCACTTAATCGCTCCTGAAGAACTAGTAACGCGTTACATTCGCCGGTTAGTTCAATATCCAGGTGCGCTGCAAGTTGTCAGTTTTGCAGAGGAAAAGGTCAGCTTAGTGGCTGTAAAAGCCTATTATGGTGGCCCACTCGTGGGTAATGCGTTGTCCGCCTTACGTGAACATATGCCGCACATTGATACTCGTGTTGCAGCCATTTTCCGCCAAGGCCGACCGATTCGACCTCAAGGTTCAACCATCATCGAAGCCGACGATGAAGTATTTTTTATCGCAGCCAGTAATCACATTCGCTCCATCATGAGTGAACTACAACGGTTAGAAAAACCTTACCGTCGTATCATGATCGTAGGTGGTGGTAACATTGGGGCAAGCTTAGCCAGAAAGCTAGAACACAGCTATAGCGTTAAGTTGATTGAACGTAGCTATCAGCGCGCAGAACAGCTATCAGAAGAACTAGAAAACACCATCGTATTCTGTGGTGATGCCGCCGACCAAGAGCTGCTCACTGAAGAAAATATCGATCAAGTGGATGTGTTTATTGCTCTCACTAATGAAGATGAAACCAACATCATGTCAGCCATGTTAGCTAAACGCATGGGGGCCAAGAAAGTGATGGTACTGATTCAGCGCAGCGCTTATGTCGATTTAGTTCAAGGAGGTGTGATTGATGTCGCTATCTCACCACAACAAGCCACAATTTCTGCGCTGTTAACTCACGTACGCCGGGCTGATATTGTTAACGTTTCATCCCTTCGCCGCGGAGCAGCAGAAGCAATCGAAGCCGTTGCCCATGGTGATGAAACAACCTCTAAAGTCGTCGGCAGAGAAATTGGTAAAATTAAATTACCTCCAGGTACAACCATTGGGGCGATTGTTCGTGGCGACGAAGTCCTGATTGCACATGATAATGTTGTGATCCAACAAGACGATCACGTCGTCATGTTCCTCGTGAACAAAAAGTATGTTCCAGATGTGGAAGCACTTTTCCAACCAAGCCCATTCTTCCTATAGGTTATCGGCGTCATGCTAAATTTGCGCCCCATTTTATTTGTACTCGGGTTAGTGTTATCTAAACTAGCCCTTTTTATGTATGTACCGACACTGGTCGCTTTTTTTACTGGGACCGGTGGTTTTATTAGCTTTGCTGAAGCAGTCATTATTACTCATATTGGCTCTTTTATCTTGTTGACACTGGGGAGAACCAAAGACTTTCGCCTCAGTGTGAGAGATATGTTTCTTATTACCAGCTTGGTTTGGACGATAGCCAGTGTCTTCGCAGCACTCCCTTTTATGTTCATCAACCACATTAGCTTTACGGATGCATACTTTGAAACCATGTCAGGTATTACGACTACGGGTTCCACCGTATTAAGTGGCTTAGATAACATGGCACCAAGCATTCTGTTATGGCGTTCTATATTACAGTGGTTAGGTGGCGTTGGATTTATCGTAATGGCGGTGGCAATCTTGCCAATGCTCAACGTAGGTGGGATGAGACTGTTCCAAACGGAATCTTCCGATTGGTCAGATAAAAGTAGCCCGAGAGCAAAAACAGTCGCCAAAAATATCGTTTCTGTTTATTTAATACTCACAGGACTTTGTATTCTCGGTTATGTCGCAACAGGTATGACCGTTTTCGAAGCAATTAATCATGCCTTCACCACACTTTCGACCGGTGGATATTCCACCTCTGATGGTTCAATGAATCATTTTTCTAAAGGCGCTCATTGGGTCGCAATTCTCTTTATGTTCCTCGGCGGTTTACCATTTTTGCTTTTAGTAACATCGGTGAGAAAACGTCGTCCTTTAGAAATTTTTCGTGATGCTCAGGTCCGTGGGTTCTTTTGGCTGTTTATTATTTCCAGTTTAATGGTCGCGTTTTGGCTAAATCTGCACAACAACTACCCATTTATGGATGCTCTGCGGGTTTCGATGTTCAATATCGTCTCTGTTGTGACTACCACTGGTTTTGGTTTGGATGATTTTACCGCATGGGGCGCCCTACCCAGCACCTTGTTCATCTTCTTAATGATGACCGGAGCTTGTTCAGGTTCTACCGCAGGGGGAATTAAAATCTTCCGCTTTCAGATTGCGATGGCACTGCTGAAAAAACAAATGATGAACTTGATTCACCCATCAGGCGTTTTCGTTCAGCGCTATAACCAACGCCCAGTCAATGAAGATATCGTTCGTTCTGTTGTCGCCTTTGGGATCACTTTTGGCCTAACGATCATTGTTATTGCTGCGATTTTATCTGCTATGGGTTTAGATCCTTTAACCAGCATTTCAGGCTCGATTACCGCAGTATCCAACGTGGGTCCAGGTATGGGGACTGTTATTGGGCCAACAGGCAATTTTGCTTCTTTACCTGATGCAGCCAAATGGGTGCTGAGCTTTGGTATGTTGATGGGGCGTTTGGAAATTCTGACTATTCTCGTTTTATTCTTCCCTGCCTTTTGGCGTCGTTAAGGAATACTTATGAAAACCTTACTTTCTATTACCTGTCTGGTCTGGACTTCTTTAGCCAGCGCAAGCCAAATAGCCACTTTATCTGATGGCAGGCAGGTTACCTTAAATGATGACTTTACTTGGCAATATGTCGTATCTAAACAGCCGACAAAGTCAGCGAAAACACAGCAGAAATTAATCTCACCTGTCGCGACAATTGCTGCACCAGTAGCCGCTCCCGTCATACACCACTCAATGCCGACCTCGATCATAAACTTAGGGAGTAATAAACCACTATTACAATTAAGTGACTCGGGTGTTGATGTCGTATTGGGAGCAGCAGATTACGATGATGGTGAATTAACTATCCCAACGGTCATCACTAACCAAACACATCAATCAGCCATCCGAATAGATATCGACTGGCAACTGCAAGATGGTCAAGGACACCCATTACAAAGCGGCACTCATACTGTGTGGCAATCCATTAAACGTATGGGTGATACCTACCTGCGACCACAAACATCAGCCGATGGTAAACCTCTCAATATCGAGGTTACCCAGCTCAAGCAATATCAACTAAAAGCCAAAATCACCCAAGTAGAAATGCGTTAAACAGGCTGAATATAGAGATAAATTGCTAAGAAATGGCAGGCGCATCCAGCTAACACGAATCCATGCCATATGGCATGATTAAACGGAATGCGTTTTGCCACATAAAAAATGACGCCAAGCGAATACACCACACCACCTGCCGCTAACAACGTTAAACCGCCAATATCGATATGGATAGCTAGTTGGTATATCACCACCAGCGATAACCACCCCATCAATAAATAGGTAATAAGAGAGGCGCGCTTGAAGCGATAAACAAACGCCACTTTCATGACTATGCCAATCAGAGCAATGGCCCAAATGACGATCATCAGTCCGATCGCTAAAGGCGTTCTTAAACCAACCAATAGAAATGGGGTATAGCTACCAGCGATCAAAAGGTAAATAGCGCAATGATCAAACGTTTTTAACCAACGTTTCGCTTTTTGGTGCGGAATGGCATGGTAGAGCGTTGACGCTAAAAATAGAGCAATCATGCTGCCACCATAAATACTCATACTCGTAATGGTTAATGCATCGGCACTATGATTAATGGCTTTGAGCAGTAATAACACCAAACCGACAATGCCTAGCACCAAACCTAGACCATGGCTCAGCGCGTTAGCTATTTCTTCTTTAAGGCTATAATTAGAACTCGACATAAGCACCTTTTACTTTCTCTCTTACCATTTTTACTTAAGAGTTATTGGGCGTAATGTGAGTATGACACACTCAGCTTACACATGTAAGCTGAGTGTGTTAACAATCCGTGAACTTTAACCACACTAATCGGCTATTCAACTTCTAGCTCACATTGATCTAATACCGTAAGAATTTGTTGCGCCGCATCTTCAGGCAAAGATGCATTGGAGAAAGTTAGGTGTGTTCGGTAATTTCCCATTTCAACTTCTCGAGCCAGCATCGTCTGCTCTCCTCGTTGTGGGCGATCCACATCTAACCATACTTGTAAGGTATACTGGTCACGATACGTAATTATCTCTAGTTCTCGAACCACACCATGGTATGGACCATCGGTGGGAATAAGCTCAAACTCCTGCACAAATGGGAAAGCGATACCATCCATTGCTTCACATTCTGCTTGGCGTAGACGGAGCCCTTTCGCTTCCAAGCGACCAAAAATACCATCTAACAATGAATCTGGCCTAATCGTCACCGCTTGGTTATCTTGAACATCAGACTGTTCAGAGTCACCCAATGATGTCTCTAACCAGACTTTCGCATCGCCAATAGTAACCGGGGTGTTCCACGGCACGGTGATTTGAGCTTGGATATTTTTTTCTTCACCCGAAGACAACATAAAAGGTTCTTGTAATGACCAATTAGCTAAGGTGTAAGTTTCTGTGGAGCGCTGGACAAGAGGAATAACATCAGCGTCAGTCTCTGATAGGGATTCAGCGATATAACGACAGCGTAATTTTAACTCAATACGCTCGATTTGCTGTTCATGGGCGCCACCATAAACGTGGATATGGATAGCGACAGTTTGCCCCGGATACAACACGTCTTGCTGCAGTATAGGATCTACTTTTGCAGCACCAATTCCAAAGCTTGAGAGGGTCTTTTTCAGTAAGGACATACACACCTCCAATCATTGAGTCAAAATTTATACTATCGATAAAAGTAGGTAAAACTCAATACGAAAGTAACAAACTTGTTATACAAATTATTACCTCGCTTGGTAATCAGCAGCTTGCGTAAAAATAGGCTGAGTTGTGCAAAACATGGGGCTATACATGATTTATGTCTACATCTTTAGTCGAATATATGTCGAAAAAATAATGGTCAAGTATCGACCAATTATGAGCAAGGTGATACTCTCGCGTTGATGTGACTTCACATCAAGTCCTAGGGAACTATTAAGGAACGGCACTTGCCAGTGAGCTACCCTTCACCACTTCGCAGTATGAAGCTCAACTCGTAGTTATCTAGGGATATTTGCGGCAATGGACATGCCTGACAGTTAGGTAAAAGAATGCGACCAGCAACCGTCAGGTTTTCTCAACCCAACCGTGGTGCATCGCGTCGTCGTAACGGCTTCGCATACACAACAGTTGTTAAAAAAACCTCACCTGCAGCTACTCCTGTTGAACACAGCGTCTATCACGCTCCAACAGAAACAAAAGTAGTGAAAGCAGCGTAATTGAAAAGCGCAGTGATCCTGCGCTTTTTTATTTATCCCTCATTGGTATTCCCAACACAATTTGATACCTTTAAACAAAATCATTACAAAAATTGTGGAGAAAGCCATGACTTGCCATCGTGTGGAAGAGTTACTCGAATTACTGCAACCCGAATGGGATAAAGACTCTGAAATGAACTTAGTTCAGTTTCTCATCAAACTTGCTGAAGAAGCGGGATTTGAAAAACCATTGGAAGAGCTCACTGACGATATTCTGATTTACCACTTAAAAATGCGAAACAGCGATAAAACTGCAGCAATTCCTGGTCTTCAAAAAGACTACGAAGAAGATTTCAAAACCGCTATTTTACGTGCTCGCGGTCTCATTGATTAATTTCCAGCATCACTCTAAGCAGCTCGATGAGCTGCTTTTCTTTACTAATATCTCAACCCCAACAGCACTTCTTATTTATCACAACCAAAACTTATTAAGCATTATTCATTCAGCATGGTTAGAATAAGGGCAACACTCATGTTTGAATAAAAGCCTTATGACTCAAGCCACATTCAATTTCGATGCACTCACTCCAGACTTCATGTGGTATGCATTAGAAAGTATCGGCATTCGCGCTGAATCCGGACTTCTCGCTCTAAATAGCTATGAGAACCGGGTTTACCAATTTGTCGATGAAGATCGTCACCGCTACGTAGTGAAATTTTATCGTCCGGATCGTTGGAGTGAGGCACAAATTCTCGAAGAGCATCAGTTTGCTTCTGAACTCGAAGAGCAAGAGATACCTCTTGCAGCGCCACTAGTCTTTCACGGCACAACACTACATGAATATCAAGGCTACCGCTTTGCACTCTTTAATAGCGTCGGCGGACGCCAATTTGAGGTTGATAATGAAGAACAGCTCGAATGGGTTGGTCGCTTTCTTGGGCGAATTCACAAAGTTGGCTCAACAAGACCATTTACTCACCGGCCAACCTTAGGTCTAGATGAATACTTATATCAACCCAAGCAAATTCTGCAAAACGCTGACTTTGTTCCACTACACCTACAAAACTCGTTCTTTAATGATCTCGATATGTTAATAAAAGAGATCGAACAACATTGGAACAATGACTACACGCCTATTCGTTTGCATGGCGATTGTCATCCCGGCAATATTTTATGGCGAGATGGGCCAATGTTTGTCGATTTAGACGACGCTCGTAATGGCCCGGCAATACAAGATCTCTGGATGTTACTTAATGGGGAACGTGCAGATAAGCTGGTACAACTTGATATTTTGCTTGAAGGTTATCAAGAGTTTTGCGATTTTAATGTTAATCAATTGAAACTAATCGAGCCACTGCGTGGTCTACGAATGGTGCACTATATGGCTTGGCTAGCAAAACGCTGGAATGATCCTGCTTTTCCTCTTGCCTTTCCATGGTTTAATGATCCGAAATATTGGGAAAGCCAAGTGTTGGCCTTTAAAGAGCAACTTTTTGCACTTGCAGAAGCACCTCTGTCTTTGATGCCTCAATGGTAGCTGCTAGTTAAGAATTAATGGAGTAAATAATGAAAAAGCTGTTTGCACTTGCTGCAACTCTAATGTTAAGCCTATCGGCTCACGCCGCTCAATTTAAAGCAGGGGTGAATTACACTGAACTTGATCAACCCCATTCTGAACAACCTAGTGTGGTAGAATTTTTCTCATTCTACTGCCCACACTGCCACGCTTTTGAGCCAATCATGTCAAAGATTAACAGTCATCTTGGCAAAGGCATCACACTAGAGAAAAGCCATGTATCATTCATGGGTGGCAACATGGGTTTCAATATGAGTAAAGCCTTTTTCACCATGGTTGCTTTAGATGTACAAGATAAAATGATTCCTGTTATGTTTGCGCAAATCCATGATTTACGTAAGCCACCAAAAAATGTTGAAGAACTACGTCAAATATTCGTTGACCACGGTGTAGACGGTAAAAAGTTCGACGATGCTTTCAATAGCTTTGCCGTTGATTCAATGGCTCGTCGTTCAGATAAAAACTTCCAAGACTTTGGCCTACAAGGCGTGCCTTCTGTTGTCGTTAACAACAAATACCTAGTAAAAATGGGCAGCATCAAGTCTATTGATGAATTTTACGACCTTGTGAATTACCTTACTAAACTGTAATTCAGCTTGAATGTTTAAACAAAAAGGGAGCCATTGGCTCCCTTTTGTTCGATTTATAGTTCAGTCTTTATGAATACGCTTTAACGTTTCATCTTTTCGTTCCCACACTTGGTGTAACCACTGATTAAATTGCCGCTTATAGGGCTTATCATTGAAGTAATCACCAGTTACTTGCTCATCGACTGGCAGCACGTTTACTTTAACCACAATTCTCTTCATTCTTCCCATCAGCATATCGCGAAAAGGTTTATCAAGGTTATCGGGATAGGCAAGAGTGACATCAATAATATTTTCAAACTGATCTCCCATTGCCGCTAATGTATAGGCAATACCACCCGTTTTAGGTTGTAAAAGATGCTGATAAGGAGAACGACTGCTTTTACGTTTCATGGGGGTAAAACGAGTGCCTTCCACGTAGTTCACCACCGTAGTTGGGTTATATTTGAATTTTTCACATGAACGACGTGTTGTTTCTAAATCTTGACCACGTTTTTCAGGGTGACGTAATAAATACTCTCGAGAATAACGGCGCATAAATGGCATATCTAAAGCCCAGCAAGCCATTCCAACAAATGGCACATAAAGCAACTGCTGCTTTAGAAAAAACTTTGGCATTGGGACTCGATCTTTGAATACGCTGCACAACACAACGATATCGGTCCAACTTAAGTGATTACTGATCATTAAGTACCAGCCATCTTTCTTTAACGCGTCTAACCCATCAATATCCCATTCAACTCGATTAGACATTGCCAAAATACCAGTATTCACTGTTGCCCATAACCACATGGACTTATCTGCCATGCGCGTAGCTGCGCGCTTTAACTTTGCGGTAGGGAGAAATAATTTTACGATCGCAACCAAGCAGATAAATATCGAATTTACTGCAGTATTAAGTAAAACCAGTAGCACATTAATAATTAGGAGTGGGTAAGCCAGCATAATACAACTAAAAAAGAGACGAAAAAAACAGCGTGTAATTATACTAGCTTAGTGTGTTTATGAAATATTTCTTTCTATGGTCAGACTACTAGACAGATTGAGCCGTTAACTGTTTTAGCAGCCTATCCATCGCTCGATACCCTAATACCTCTGCGAGATGGGAACGCTGAATATGCTGCTCTCCCTGCAGATCAGCAATAGTACGTGCTACCTTAATAATTCGATGGTAAGCCCGTATAGATAACCCTAACCGGTGCAACGCAGTTTCTAAAAACTCTGCATCTTCCTTATTTAAAGGACAATATTGCTCAATTTCTCGACTTTGCAGCAATGCATTCACTTTACCGCAACGAGATAACATCACTTCGCGTGCTCTTAGTACACGCAAACGAACTTGTTTCGTGGATTCTCCGCGTTCTCCACCATTAGCTAACGTTCCTTTAGGCAAAGCAGGAATCTCTATCGACATATCAAACCTATCCAACAATGGCCCGGATAGGCGGCTTAAATAACGTAAAATAACTTGAGGATTAGCTCGAGCTTGGCTCCCTTCATAATATCCAGTCGGACTAGGGTTCAACGCTCCTACCAGTTGAAAACGCGCGGGAAAACGCGTTTTTCCTTGTGCACGAGAAATAATAATTTCACCCGATTCTAAAGGTTCTCGCAGAGAATCTAGAACCTTACGCTCAAACTCTGGCATTTCATCGAGGAACAGCAGCCCATTATGCGCTAAAGAAATCTCTCCAGGCCGAGGCACGCTGCCTCCTCCGACTAGAGCAGCCATTGAACTGGAGTGATGAGGCGATCGAAACGGTCGAGTCTTCCAGTTGTGTTGATTGATATCTTGCTGAGTCAATGACGCGACCGACGCACTTTCCATCGCTTCATCATCACTCATTTCAGGTAATAAATCACACAAACGCGAAGCTAACATCGTTTTGCCTGTTCCCGGAGGACCAACAAACAACAAATTATGATTCCCCGCAGCGGCAATTTCTAATGCCCGTTTGCCCTGCTGCTGGCCAATAATATCTTGCAAATCTCGCGTAGGTACCAAATCAATCGCTCGAGCTGGCGTTTGGAAGAGAGATAAGGTTTTTTGCCCACAAAGTTGAGCGCACACATCAAGTAACGTCGGGGCGGATTTGTGTAAGTCCTGCCCAACTAAGGCAGCTTGATCACCATTTGCCTCTGGCACCACCAAACATCGCTGTGCTTTTTTCACAGCCAAAGCTGCAGGTAATACTCCCTTCACAGGACGAATATCACCCGACAACGCCAGTTCGCCTAAAAACTCATAATGATCTAACTGAGTCATCGGGATTTGCTCAGATGCGGCCAAAATTCCCAGAGCAATCGGCAAATCAAATCGGCCACCTTCTTTAGGTAAATCAGCAGGCGCTAGATTGACGGTTATTTTCTTTGATGGAAACTCAAAACGAGAATTAACAATGGCACTACGCACGCGATCGCGAGACTCTTTGACCGTCGTTTCAGGCAATCACACCAATGTAAACCCTGGCATACCATTACTGATGTGCACTTCAACTGTAACAGAAGGAGCTTCTACCCCAACACTGGCTCGGCTATGAATAATTGCAAGTCCCATCATTAACTACCTTTTTAGTCAAATATTCCATGTAGGAATATATAGTTATTCACATAATCCAAATGGATATATACACCATGAGTAAAAAGGAAGAATATGAAAA
Organism: Vibrio eleionomae; assembly: GCF_009874545.1. NCBI lineage: Bacteria > Pseudomonadati > Pseudomonadota > Gammaproteobacteria > Vibrionales > Vibrionaceae > Vibrio > Vibrio eleionomae. The sequence goes on from NZ_WEKT01000018.1 coordinate 21,309, forward strand.
AAGAATGAGTTTTTGCTTGTCAGATAACAGAATAATGTGATAACACTAGGGGTACAGGATATTTCTTAACAACAACACGATTAATTTAAGAAAATACACAATGATTTTTAACGCACACAACCTCTCAATTAGCCTTATTCTCGTGGTCATTATTGGCACCGCGCGGGGGCTTGTGGGCGCTAGGTAAACCACTAAATTTTAAAACCCCCGCACTGAAAAGTCCGGGGGTTTTTTTACAACTAAAGACAGACAAAAATTAGCCAACCTGACTGCAGAGTAGTCAAAAAGAACCGGAAGAATGGGAGTGGCACATGAAGTGCAAACACAACACAACAACAAGCTACGACAGACAGCGTAGCAAAGGGGAGAGACGATGACCGGAGCACAATTAGTCGTAGCTGCCCTTAAACAGCAAGGAATCCAAACCGTATTTGGATATCCTGGCGGCGCAATCATGCCAATCTATGATGCGCTATACGATGGAGGCGTTGAACACGTTTTATGTCGTCACGAACAAGGGGCAGCCATGGCCGCCATCGGTATGGCAAGGTCCACACAAAGCGTCGCCGTTTGTATGGCAACCTCAGGACCAGGAGCCACTAACTTAGTCACTGGCCTTGCTGATGCCTTTTTAGATTCGGTACCTTTGGTGGCTATAACAGGGCAAGTCGCTAGTTCCCATATAGGGACAGACGCCTTCCAAGAAATGGATGTAATCGGTATGTCCCTTTCTTGTACTAAACACAGTTACCTTGTTACCGATATCGAAGAACTTGCTCCAACCCTCGCCGAAGCTTTCGAAGTTGCTCAATCTGGTCGCCCTGGCCCTGTGATTGTCGATATAGCTAAAGACGTACAATTAGCTGCTGCACCAAGCGAAATCCTACCGAACGTCACCCCACCAGCCATTCCTGTTGTTGAACCATTGCAACTCGCACAAGCCCAAGAGCTTATTGCTAATAGCCAGCATCCTGTTCTTTATGTGGGTGGTGGTGTGCAACTTGCCAAAGCAACTGATACCGTTCGTCAGTTCTTGCACATGAACCCAATGCCATCGGTCAGCACATTAAAAGGCTTAGGCACTATCGAGCGTAACGACCCTCATTATCTGGGAATGCTGGGTATGCATGGGACTAAAGCCGCCAACTTTATTGTTCAAGATTGTGACTTGTTGATTGTAGTCGGTGCTCGCTTTGATGACCGCGTGACAGGTAAACTAGACACCTTTGCTCCAAAAGCTAAAGTCATCCATATCGATATTGATGCGGCTGAGTTCAATAAATTACGTAAAGCAAACGCAGCACTTCGTGGGGATATTAATCTTATCCTTCCTCAATTAGAGCTGAACCACGACATCTCATCTTGGTTAACACACAGTGAAAACCTTCGCTCTGAACATAAATGGCGTTACGACCATCCGGGCGAAGCTATCTATGCTCCACTATTGTTAAAACAGCTGTCAGACATGATGCCGGATTCTACCGTTGTTTCGACCGATGTTGGTCAACACCAGATGTGGTCCGCGCAACATATCCAGCCAAGACAACCAGAAAACTTTATCTCATCTGCCGGCCTTGGCACTATGGGCTTTGGTTTACCTGCAGCAATGGGAGCAGCAGTTGCCCGCCCTGACGATCAATCCGTTCTGATCTCTGGTGATGGCTCATTCATGATGAACGTGCAAGAATTAGGCACCTTAAAACGTCGCCAAATTCCGGTAAAAATCGTGCTATTGAATAACCAGCGTTTAGGTATGGTTCGTCAATGGCAATCACTCTTTTTTGATGGTCGCCACAGCGAAACGATTTTAGACGACAACCCAGATTTCGTAATGCTGGCAAAAGCGTTTGATATTCCAGGTAAAACCATCACTAAAAAAGAAGAAGTTGAACCTGCACTGCAAGAAATGTTAGCAAGTAAAACTGCTTACCTATTGCATGTTGAAATCGACGAAGAAGAAAATGTATGGCCGTTGGTACCACCAGGTGCATCCAACAGCGACATGTTAGAGAACACATAGGAGAAGTAGTAATGCAAAGATATCTAATTGACATTAAAGCAGACGACAAACCCGTACTACTTGAACGTGTTCTACGTGTCGTACGCCATCGCGGCTTCATTGTTCGACAAGTAGCTGGTACACAAAATCATGCAAGCAAAATTGCCAGCGTTGAAATCATTGTCGATAGCGACAGACCGATAACCACACTGACAGATCAAATAGAAAAACTTTGGGATGTTCGTACAGTTGAGGTCACTAAAATCAATAATGACGAACTTCCAAATAACAACTTACAGCAAAAAATTTGTGCATAATGGAGTTCCTATTATTCACGCCTGATTTTGGGTAAAGCCCCATCAGGCGTGAACTCATATCGAGGATTGTCGTTCATCCTCAATATCGCAGAAACTCTGTTAACTTGCATTAAGAGCAAGATTTCACAAAGCACAGGCAAACACTAAAGTTCAACCAACGACAAGCCAATGACAATAGAGAACTGCCTTGGTTGAACCACATAAAATTAACAAGGAACAAAGCAATGCCTAAATATCGTTCGGCCACAACAACCCACGGAAGAAACATGGCAGGTGCTCGCGCACTTTGGCGTGCAACGGGCGTAAAAGAAGGTGATTTTGGTAAGCCAATTATCGCTGTTGTGAACTCTTTCACTCAATTCGTACCAGGCCACGTTCATCTTAAAGATCTTGGTCAAATGGTCGCTCGCGAAATCGAAGCCGCTGGTGGTATCGCTAAAGAATTCAACACTATCGCTGTAGATGACGGTATCGCAATGGGTCACGGCGGTATGTTGTATTCCCTACCTTCTCGTGAATTGATTGCCGACTCAGTGGAATACATGGTGAACGCTCACTGTGCTGATGCCATGGTCTGTATTTCTAACTGTGACAAAATTACTCCTGGAATGCTGATGGCTTCAATGCGCCTTAACATTCCAGTTATTTTTGTTTCAGGCGGCCCAATGGAAGCAGGGAAAACTAAGCTTTCTGATCAAATCATCAAACTCGATTTGATCGATGCAATGAAACAAGGTGCTGATCCAACGGTGACCGATGAACAAGTTGAGCAAGTTGAGCGTTCTGCATGTCCTACGTGTGGTTCTTGTTCAGGCATGTTTACTGCAAACTCTATGAACTGTCTAACTGAAGCTCTTGGCCTATCTCAACCAGGCAACGGTTCATTAGTAGCAACACACGCAGATCGTAAAGAACTATTCTTGAGCGCCGGCCGTCGTATCGTTGAATTGACTAAACGTTACTACGAACAAGATGACGAATCAGCCCTACCTCGCAACATTGCAAGTAAAGAAGCGTTTGAAAATGCGATGGCGCTTGATATTGCAATGGGTGGTTCAACTAACACCGTATTGCACTTAATAGCGGCAGCGCAAGAAGGTGACGTTAATTTTGACATGGTTGATATTGACCGCCTATCTCGTCAAGTTCCTCATCTATGTAAAGTGGCACCATCAACTCAAAAATACCATATGGAAGATGTTCACCGTGCTGGTGGCGTAATGGGTATTCTAGGTGAGTTACAACGTGCAGGTCTACTAAACGAAGAAACTCGTACTGTACTTGGCATGTCTATGAAAGAGCAATTAGCTCAATACGATGTGATTCAAACTCAATCTAACGATGTTAAAGACTTTTATCGTGCAGGCCCTGCGGGCATCCGTACCACTGAAGCTTTTTCACAAGATTGCCGTTGGGATACACTAGATGATGACCGTAATGATGGTTGTATTCGTGAAAAAGCGAAAGCGTTTAGCCAAGACGGCGGTCTTGCTGTACTAAAAGGCAACATAGCTCTTGATGGCTGTATTGTGAAAACAGCAGGTGTCGATGAAAGCATCCTTAAGTTTACCGGTCCAGCTATCGTGTTTGAAAGCCAAGAAGATGCAGTTGAAGGCATCTTAGGTGGTAAGGTAAAAGCTGGCCACGTCGTCGTGATTCGTTACGAAGGCCCTAAAGGTGGTCCAGGTATGCAAGAAATGTTGTACCCAACCACTTACCTAAAATCGATGGGGCTTGGTAAAGAGTGTGCTCTATTAACCGACGGTCGTTTCTCTGGTGGTACATCCGGTCTTTCTATTGGTCATGCCTCTCCAGAAGCTGCCAATGGTGGTATTATCGGCCTAGTGAAAACTGGCGATACCATTGCTATCGATATTCCAAATCGCACCATCGAACTCAATGTATCTGAAGATGAATTAGCTCAACGTCGCGCAGAACAAGAAAAACTTGGTTGGAAGCCAATTTCTCGCCAACGTGAAGTATCCTTTGCGCTAAAAGCTTATGCCAGCATGGCAACAAGTGCTGACAAAGGGGCGGTGCGCGATAAATCGAAGTTAGAGGGCTAACCTCATGACCGCAACCAAAACCACTGGCGCAGAATATCTGCGCCAAATAATCAAAGCACCCGTTTACGATGTTGCCCACGTTACTCCATTACAGGAGATGACACGTTTATCTGAACGAATTGGTAACTCTGTACAAATTAAACGAGAAGATCGCCAGCCCGTTCATTCGTTTAAATTGCGTGGCGCTTACAACATGGTTTCAAGCTTAACTGAAGAGCAAAAGGCGGCTGGTGTGATTGCAGCTTCTGCGGGTAACCATGCTCAAGGAATGGCTCTTTCCGGTTCAAAACTTGGTATTCGCACCACGATTGTCATGCCTAAAACTACGCCAGATATTAAAGTCTCTGCCGTGAAAGGGTTTGGCGGTAACGTGGTGTTATTTGGTAACAACTTTGATGAAGCGAAAGGGGAAGCAGAACGGTTAGCCGAAAAACATGGTTACACCTTTGTGCCTCCTTTTGACCACCCTCTAGTGATTGCCGGACAAGGTACAATTGGCCTTGAGATGCTGCAACAAAACAGCGGTCTGGAATATATTTTTGTTCCTGTTGGCGGGGGTGGCTTAGCGGCTGGTATTGCTGTGCTCATTAAGCAGCTTATGCCTGAAGTCAAAGTCATTGCTGTTGAACCTGAAGATTCCTCTTGTTTGAAAGCAGCACTTGATGCCGGAGAACCAGTGGTACTCGATCAAGTCAGCATGTTTGCCGATGGGGTTGCGGTAAAACGCATTGGTGATGAAACATTCCGTTTATGCCAACAGTATCTAGACGGGCATGTGTGCGTGTCTAGCGACGAAATCTGCGCCGCTGTAAAAGATATCTTTGAAGACACTCGCGCGATTGCAGAACCCTCCGGTGCACTTGCACTTGCTGGTTTGAAAAAGTTTGCTGAACACAACAAATTGTCAGGTAAAAAAATGGCAACCGTTCTTTCTGGAGCCAATACTAACTTCCACGGTCTGCGCTATGTATCAGAACGTTGTGAATTAGGTGAAAAACGCGAGGGCTTATTAGCCGTCACAATTCCAGAACGTAAAGGTGCCTTTTTCGAATTCTGCCAAATCATTGGTGGTCGAGCAGTAACTGAATTTAACTATCGTTATGGTGATGATCAACTTGCGAATATCTTTGTTGGTGTTCGTTTAGCTGGTGGCCCTGAAGAGCTAAAAAATATCATCAATGACTTGCGTCAAGGTGGTTACCCTGTTCAGGACTTATCTGACGATGAAATGGCTAAATTGCACATTCGCTATATGATTGGTGGTCGACCATCAAAACCAATCCAAGAAAGGTTGTATAGCTTTGAATTTCCTGAATACCCGGGTGCTCTTTTAAAATTTTTGAGCACATTAGGAACTCACTGGAACATCAGCATGTTCAACTACCGCAATCATGGGGCTGATTATGGTCGAGTGCTGTGTGGCTTTGAACTCAGTCATGATGATTTAGCGCGCTTTTCTGCTCACTTGGTCGAACTTGGCTATCACTACCAAGATGAAACAGATAATCCGTCTTATCGATTCTTTCTTGCTAAGTAGCTACCCGCAATACCAAGATTTCCAATATCAAAACCATCGCTAAAGCGATGGTTTTTTATAACATCAATATTATCAATAGCAAAAAAAGTCCCGCCTTTACGACGGGAAAGCCCAAGAAATTATAGGGATAGTATTTAGGAGTTGTTATGGTGGTAATGGATACTGTGACTATATTTTTCAAATGGTGAAGATTCACAATTTGCTTAGCGTTTTTTAATGGCACAAATCGTTAGCAACAAACAGCTACAAATTGTTACACATTTGTTAATAACACTATAACAAAATATTCACTTTGCCAAGGCATTATTGAATATTTTTTCTGCACTAGTATTATCTACGCCTCAAGCGCTTTCCTAACCTAGGTTTGACCATGAATTTAAATTCTGAAGAAGCTACTGTCACACTCGAAGCTGAAGGACTGCGTTGTCCGGAACCTGTGATGATGGTGAGAAAAACGATCCGTAATATGAAGGATGGAGAAACTCTTCTAATTAAGGCCGATGATCCATCAACAACTAGGGATATACCTAGTTTTTGCCGCTTTATGGATCATCAATTATTAGAAGTTCAAACAGAGACATTGCCTTATCTCTATCTCATTAAGAAAGGCTTAGAATAAATTAAGTTGACCAAACAAAACAGGCTGCCCGAGGGCAGCCTGTTTTATTATTATCAGTCACTAGTCATTATGAGAATGAGAAGTGGTGTACAGATCATTTCTAAGTTGGTGTACTTCGCGATGCAAGCTTCTTAGCTCTTCACGCATTGGAATGATATGCGCGACACGAATCCATGCTTCAACGGTAAGGCCAGTTAAAATAAAGCCACCAACCACCATGGGCAACCACATCTCTGTTAACGCCATTCCCAAAAACGTTAGTAGTAAACCAAAGGTAAATAGATAACTTTGGCTTTTAGCACTCATCTGTGTGTAACGCGCTAGCATACTCAGCCCCCTCACCATTACCACCTTATACTTAAACATTAGCATGAGATAGATGAGATAGTGATATTGACCACTACTTCCCGCGATTTACTTTGACAGAGTGTGACCCTCTTACGCTTTAATAGAAAGCAGCTAAAGCGGCTAGACCGACGAACAGTACCGCGGTTACTTTACGGATCAATCCCAAAGGCAATTTGTCTGCCGACAATTTACCAATTAGAACCACAGGAACATTGGCTAGTAACATACCGATAGTACTCCCAACAACAACCCACTCTAATTGGTGTGAATAATTGGCTCCCAAAATAGACGTAGCAATTTGTGTTTTATCACCCACTTCTGCGATAAAGAACGCAATAAAACTCGCGACAAAAGGACCACGATTGGAAATAGATTCATCATCATCGATTTTATCCGGAACCAAAATCCATGCAGCCATTGCTAGGAAGCTAGCGGCAATCACCCACTTTAAAACCTCTGGGGTAATGTAATCGGCGACAACAACGCCGAGCCATGCAGCAAGTGCATGGTTAACAATAGTTGCAACTAAAATAGCTAGAATAATTGGTACTGGTTTACGGTAACGGCTGACGAGTAACAAAGATAAAAGTTGCGTTCGATCACCGATTTCGGCTAATGCAACCGTTGTAATTGAAATTGCTAATACGCTCACGACATGCTCATGTGTGGGGCAGGGAATTATTATATAAACCATAGACAAACGTCACTCCCCACCCCGGTTCATGAAGTTTGTCTAAGGTCTTGCTAAACTCAGCTAGGTTCTGAGTCTCGAGCGCCACTCTGTTTATTTGGATTTTTATGTAAAAACAGAGACTATGTTGACGAACGAACCGAACAATAAGATTTGATCGATAAGCTACTCCCCAAAGACAGGCGGAATCATAGCCATATATAATGAAAACTACAAGCCTATCTGTCGCTAAATTCTTCTATCTGAGTCCAATTCCTTATAGTTAACAGGTTTTTTAGCATCAATAGATATCATTGCCCAAGAATTAAACAAGATTTCCCCTACTTTGTCGCTCAAGATCTCGGTATACTTGGTTGTTATTTTTTATCAATTCAGACAGAAGAATCGCGCGAACCTGACTATGCAAAAATACGATATCAAAACCTTTCAGGGTATGATCCTCGCGCTGCAGGATTATTGGGCCCAACAAGGCTGCACCATTGTTCAACCATTAGATATGGAAGTAGGTGCGGGTACTTCTCACCCAATGACATGCTTGCGTGCTCTTGGTCCAGAACCAATGGCGACTGCTTACGTTCAACCATCTCGCCGTCCAACAGATGGCCGCTATGGTGAGAACCCAAACCGTCTTCAACATTACTACCAATTCCAAGTGGTGATTAAACCCTCTCCTGATAATATTCAGGAATTGTACTTAGGCTCGCTCAAAGTACTTGGCATTGACCCACAAGTTCACGATATTCGTTTCGTGGAAGACAACTGGGAAAACCCAACATTAGGCGCTTGGGGCCTTGGTTGGGAAGTATGGTTAAACGGTATGGAAGTGACTCAGTTTACTTACTTCCAACAAGTGGGTGGCCTTGAATGTAAACCGGTTACCGGCGAAATCACATACGGTATTGAACGTCTAGCTATGTATATTCAGGGCGTTGATTCTGTTTACGATCTCGTTTGGACTGACGGCCCTCTAGGCAAAGTGACTTACGGTGATATTTTCCATCAAAACGAAGTCGAACAATCTACTTACAACTTTGAACACGCCGATGTGGATTTCCTATTCACATTCTTCGATCAGTGTGAAAAAGAGTGTCAGCAATTGCTTGCACTAGAAAAACCACTTCCTCTTCCTGCTTATGAACGTATTTTGAAAGCGGCACACTCTTTCAACTTATTAGATGCTCGTAAAGCAATCTCAGTGACAGAACGTCAACGCTACATTCTGCGTATCCGCGAATTGACTAAAGCGGTAGCAGAAGCGTACTACGCATCACGTGAAGCCCTTGGTTTCCCTATGTGTAAAAAAGACGACGAACAGGCATAAGGGGAAGAAGTATTATGGCAAAAGAATTTCTAATTGAGCTTGGTACCGAAGAACTACCACCAACTCAGCTTCGTACCCTTGCTGAAGCATTTGCAGCTAACTTTGAAAAAGGGCTAAAAGAAGCAGAACTGTCTCACCAAGGTGTGAAATGGTATGCGACCCCACGTCGCCTCGCGCTTAAAGTCACCGACCTAGCAGAAGCACAGTCTGATAAAGTTGTTGAAAAACGTGGTCCAGCGGTGAGTGTTGCATTCGATGCTGACGGTAACGCAACCAAAGCAGCACAAGGTTGGGCTCGTGGTAACGGCATCACGGTTGAACAAGCTGATCGCCTAAAAACCGACAAAGGTGAATGGCTACTGTTTAAACAAGAAGTGAAAGGTCAACCGACTCAAGACATCATTGTTGAACTTGCAGCCAAAGCACTAGCAAACCTTCCAATCGCAAAACCAATGCGTTGGGGTAACAAAGATACTCAATTTATCCGTCCAGTAAAAACGCTGACGATCCTAATGGATTCTGACCTAATTGAAGGTGAAATCCTAGGCGTGAAATCAGCTCGTATCATCCGTGGCCACCGCTTCATGGGCGAACCTGAGTTCACTATCGATTCAGCGTCTCAATACCCTGCAATTCTTGAAGAACGTGGTAAAGTCATCGCTGACTACGAAACTCGTAAAGCGACCATCATTAAAGATTCTCAAGCTGCTGCGGCAAAAGTTGGCGGTGTAGCTGATCTCGAAGATGACTTAGTAGAAGAAGTCACTGGCCTAGTTGAATGGCCAGTAGTTCTAACTGCAAAATTCGAAGAAAAATTCTTGGCAGTACCTGCTGAAGCTTTGGTTTACACCATGAAAGGTGACCAAAAATACTTCCCAGTTTACGACGAGAATAACAACCTACTACCTAACTTTATTTTCGTATCTAACATCGAATCTAAAGAGCCTCGCCACGTTATCGAAGGTAACGAAAAGGTAGTTCGTCCACGCCTAGCGGACGCTGAGTTCTTCTTTAACACAGACCGAAAACAAAAATTGGTTGACCGTCTACCTCTTCTAGAAAAAGCGATTTTCCAGAAGAAACTGGGCACAATCAAAGACAAAACAGACCGTATCACCGAACTTGCAGGCTACATTGCTGAACAAATCGATGCGGACGTAGCTAAAGCACAACGCGCTGGCCTGCTAGCCAAATGTGACCTAATGACCTCAATGGTATTCGAATTTACCGATACTCAGGGCGTTATGGGTATGCATTATGCTCGCCATGACGGTGAAGATGAGCAAGTAGCAGTGGCACTAAACGAGCAATACATGCCTCGTTATGCTGGCGACCAACTACCAAGCGATGGTGTATCTGCTGCAGTAGCTATGGCAGATAAACTAGATACTATCGTCGGTATTTTTGGTATTGGCCAAGCTCCAAAAGGATCTGACCCTTTTGCACTTCGTCGTGCCTCTCTAGGTGTGCTGCGTATTATCGTTGAATACGGTTACAACTTAGATCTAGTTGACCTGATTGCTAAAGCGAAATCTCTACTTGGCGATAGGCTAACGAATGCTAACGTTGAGAGTGATGTGCTTGATTTCATGCTCGGTCGTTTCCGTGCTTGGTACCAAGACGAAGGCTTCAGCGTGGATATCATTCAAGCGGTTCTTTCTCGTAACCCAACTAAACCAACTGACTTCGACCAACGTGTGAAAGCGGTATCTCACTTCCGTGATTTGGATGCAGCTGAAGCACTAGCCGCTGCAAACAAACGTGTAGGTAATATCCTAGCGAAGTTTGATGGCGAATTAGCGAAAGAGATTGATCTTGCCCTTCTTCAAGAAGATCAAGAGAAAGCCTTAGCTGAATCAGTTACAGTAATGACTGAAGCGTTAGAGCCCGCCTTTGCAACAGGTAACTATCAAGAAGCACTCACCCAGTTAGCGGCTCTTCGCGAACCTGTTGATGCCTTCTTCGATAACGTGATGGTAATGGCTGACGATGAAGCATTGAAGAAAAACCGTCTGACTCTTTTGAACAATTTACGTAACTTGTTCTTAGAAATCGCAGACATTTCATTGCTCCAAAAATAAGCATAAAAATCTGTTTTTAGCTTAGAAAGCCCAGCTCAATCGAGCTGGGCTTTATTTTTACACACAAAACGAAATATTCCTTTGCTCGCTACTGCCAATGCGTTATGTTCAATAAAGACTCAACACGATGTTTTTTACATCATTTATTATTACAAGCAAACACAATTATTAGGTATTCGAGCAATGCAGTTTTCAACATTTGGAGAAAAATTTAATCGTTATTCAGGTATCACCCAATTAATGGATGACCTAAATGATGGCCTACGTACCCCTGGAGCTATCATGTTAGGCGGCGGCAACCCTGCAACCATTCCTAAAATGCTCGATTATTTTCAACAAACCAGTGATGAAATGCTCAAGGACGGATCTCTCATTTCAGCCATGACTAACTACGATGGCCCACAAGGAAAAGATCAATTTATAAAACAACTCGCTAACTTATTAAAAGACACCTACGGATGGGATATTAGTGAAAAGAACATCAGCCTGACGAATGGCAGTCAAAGTGGCTTTTTCTATCTTTTTAATTTATTCGCAGGCCACCAGCCTGATGGTTCCCATAAAAAAATTCTACTACCACTGGCTCCAGAATATATCGGTTACGGTGATGCGGGTATTGATGAGGACATTTTTGTTTCTTACCACCCGGAGATAGAGTTACTCGATAATCGCTTATTTAAATACCATGTTGATTTCGACCAACTAAAGATTGATGATTCTGTCGCCGCTATTTGTGCTTCTCGTCCTACGAACCCTACTGGCAATGTTCTCACCGAAGATGAAGTACAAAAACTGGATCAACTTGCCCGTGACAATGACGTACCGCTTATTATTGATAATGCCTATGGGGTTCCTTTCCCCAACATCATCTTTGAAGATGTCACTCCTTTTTGGAATGACAACACCATTCTGTGCATGAGCTTATCAAAACTCGGCCTACCCGGTGTTCGCTGCGGTATTGTGATTGCGAATGAAAAAATCACAACAGCCCTGGCGAATATGAATGGCATTATCAACCTAGCACCAAGTGGGGTTGGACCAGCCATCGCACAAAGAATGATTGAAAAAGGCGATTTACTCCGACTCAGTGCTGAAGTCATAAAACCCTTCTACCAGCAAAAATCCGAACAAGCTGTCTCCATGCTCCAAACAGCCATTCCCGATCCGCGCTTTAGAATTCATAAACCGGAAGGTGCCATCTTTTTGTGGTTATGGTTTGATGAGTTACCTATTACAACAATGGAGCTATACAAACGCCTAAAAGAGCGAGGGGTGTTAGTTGTGCCAGGGGAATATTTCTTTATTGGTCAAAAAGAAGATTGGAACCATGCCCACCAATGCCTACGCATGAACTACGTACAAGATGATGAAGCAATGCAAAAGGGCATCAATATCATTGCAGAAGAAGTACAAAAAGCTTACTTAGACGCAAAATAACCTTTACGACAATTAAAAAGAGCGCCATCTTGGCGCTCTTCACTTCTTTAATCCACTATAAGTGCTTGGGTATTAATGTTCGCTTTCTAACAAGTTTTTACCATTAATGGCAATTTTACGTGGTTGCTTTGCTTCAGGAACTTCACGTTCAAGATCAACGTGTAGCAAACCATTTTCCATTGAAGCACCAACAACTTTAACGTAATCCGCAAGTTGGAATTTACGTTCAAAATCACGTTCTGCAATGCCTTGGTAAATGTAGTTTTTGCCTTCTTCAGCTTTACGTTCACCACGTACAATTAAGCTGGTTTCTTGCTGAGTGATATCAAGATCATCTTCAGCAAAACCTGCAACTGCCATAGTAATACGATATTTGTTTTCTTCTTTTTGTTCGATATTGTATGGAGGGTATCCACCTTGGGTGTTTTTAGCGGAACCTGATTCCATCATATTCAATAGGCGATCGAAACCAATAGCGTTGCGGTATAAAGGAGTGAAGTCTAAAGTTCTCATAATTACTATCCTCTTATTTAAGCAATAGTCCTAACCGTGTTAGTTAGGGGATGGTTTCTCATTCATTTAATGACATGAGTCCATCGAGAGTTATGTGGTAAGGTTTCTCTTGTCCTCTTTTGAGAGCAACTGAGCTAACCTAGTTTAATCAGAGGTCCTATCGGCATCCTCTTCACAACTAGATATAAGGACTCTAAAATCACTTTCAAGGGAAAAAACTAAAAAAATTTTATTTTTTATTCTAACGCTCTCATTGTCGATTAAGAGCCTCTAAGCACCATATAGCACTATGACAATGATACGAAAATGACCATTGATAATAAAACCAGTAGGATATATGGAATCACAATATCTCGCCGTTAATCTTCGTTTATTATGTAGCTATGTAGGTAGTGTGACTGAGTGCAGTAAAAAAATGGGGATCAACCGCCAACAGTTATCTAAGTACCTGAATGGAAACAGCAAGCCATCAATGCGGAGCTTGCGCAAAATATGCGATTTTTTTGGCGTAGACAGTGATGAAGTTCATCTCGAACCAGAGTTATTTAAAAGTTTAGTCTCCAACCAGCTTCGTCCTTTACTGTCACGTAATATCCTCGATGAATCCCCTTCAGGAGATCGTTACGCTCGCCAATTGGAAAACATGATTTTAGATTCGAGTGATCCTTTAGAACGATATCTAGGCGACTATTACTACTACTATATGACCCCCTCTTATCAAGGCTATATCAGGAAGGGATTTGCCCGCTTGTCGAGCCAAAATGGTATCGGATATTCTCACTTTTACGAGCGAGCAGATCCTGGCCAGGCCATGTTAGAAAGTGCCGAAATTGGTAAGTTTGTTGGGGTGGTATTTCTTTTGGGAGAACGACTACAAATCGTAGATTATAGCGTGCACTGCCAACGAGCTATCTCTCAGACAGTATTGTATGGTGCAACAAAAGGAAATATTCAGCTGCTGTCTGGTTTAACGATGGGAATTCAGGGACGCAATTCACGTATACCTTTCACATCTCGAGTCGTCTTTGAAAAAATCAGTGATCAGATACCATTAAAAGAAAAGCTGAAAGGGGTAAAAATTCTCGACATAGATAGCGAGTCCATCCCCCCCGCTATCTTAACCAGATTAACCACATCAAGTAGCATTGATAATCCGCACATTTTCACTGCAGCGGAAAACTATTGACGGTTTATGGCGCTAATAAATAACCACTACGAATAACATGCTCACCCGCAATATTACCAATAAGCATCCCTGCCGTCGCCATTTTGCGATTAGTGCGAGAATAAACATATCCTGCTTGCGTCACTTTGACCTGTTCAACTAAATCATTAATAGGATCAATTACTTCAGCAAATACCTGACCGGCTTCCACGATATCTCCGGGTTGAACTTTAAGAACAAGTAATCCGCCTTGCTTCGTTTTTAAGGTTTCAACGGCAGCTAAATCACTACTCGGCGCTTTTTCTTTCGGCAAAGATGGTTCGTTATCAACAATACCAAGTACCCCTAGGTACTCAATGATGGCTAATGAATCATGGTCAGCATACTCATCGTTCACATCGCCTTGACCACGTAACTCTACGGTCGCTCCCAAGCAACCTTGTGGAATAACATCACCAAACTCTTGGTTTAATCGCTGCCAAACCATATCAGTACTGCAATCAAAAGGGTTACCGCCTGTTTCATTTGCCAATAAATTCGCCTTTGAGCCCATCAGGCGAGCTAATGGTTCAATCCCCTGCCAAGAGTAATCTGTACTATAAATATGTAATGCTGCTTCAAAATCACAATGTAAGTCGAGCATTAAATCCGCATCACAACTTAACAATTGCAAGTTTTTCTGTAGTGACTGCAATTCTGTTTCTACCTGCCATCCGTTCAACGCATCAATCATTGCTTGGCGTACCAAGGGAATGTTGTCTTCGGATTTATCACTCAACTTGTTATGAATCGATGCTTTTACAGGTTCAAAAGTATCAAAGTAACCACGATTAAAGTTTTGCCCATTTTCTGACTCATAACGACCCAAATGAACATCCATTAAATGTTGATTTTGTCCAATAGGATTAGCCACAGGGACCAAAACCACTTCTCCGTTAAGTCGCCCCAGCTCTTCAAGTGCCTGTAATTGATGTTTAAGTTTCCAAGCCACCAGCATTCCGGGTAATTCATCAGCATGTAAAGACGCTTGAATATAGGCTTTTTTCCCCTGACCTTGAGGGCCAAAATGAAAACTATCCAAGTCACGTTGTGTGCCAGGTACTGGAGAAATGAGAGGAGTCTTTTTATGTTGCATACTTATCTTATTCGTCGTTGAGCATAAAAAAGACAGCCAAGTCACCCCAGCTGTCTTTAACGGTTTTAAAATGAGACTACTGACCTCGGTAAAGGTTCAAATCACCAAAATACTGGCGCTGAATGCGGTTGTAAGTGCCATCTTCGTGAATTTTCTTCAACCCTTTGTTGAATAAGGCCACTAATTTTTCATTGCCTTTCTTAATCGCAATAGCTGAATCTGCTGGCAGTAGCTTATCTTCTACTTTTAAGTTGGTGTAGTTGCTGTGTTTGCCTTGTTTAATAAACTTGGTTTGCGCTTGCAACATATCTTGGAAAGAGACATCAATACGACCATTGAGTAAATCGGCATAAACCTGATCTTGAT
This sequence comes from Vibrio eleionomae, assembly GCF_009874545.1. Taxonomy (NCBI): domain Bacteria; kingdom Pseudomonadati; phylum Pseudomonadota; class Gammaproteobacteria; order Vibrionales; family Vibrionaceae; genus Vibrio; species Vibrio eleionomae. Next base: position 36,904 of record NZ_WEKT01000018.1, read on the forward strand.
CTTGGTATGTTTGTACCTGTACGCCATGTTTAGCAAAACGTTCACGCACGTAGTTTTCTTGCATAGTACCTTGCTGCACGCCAATAACTTTGCCCTTCAATGATTCAGGTGTCGCCTTTAAATGCAGGTCAGAACGACTCAGCATAGATGAAAAGCCAGTCCAAACAATATCAGTGAACAATACCTGCTTGCGGCGTTTTTCAGAAACACCTAATGATGACATGATGGCATCAATACGATTAACGTTTAGGCTAGGAATTAGGCCATCAAAGTTTGATGGTACCCATTCACACTTACGATGAATCTCCGCACATACTGCGTTACCTAGGTCAATTTCAAACCCAGCTAATGAACCGTCTGGTTTCTTATATTCAAACGGGGCAAACGTCGCATCAACACCAATACGAATCGTGTTGTTATCTGCTGCATAACTTCCCGCTGAAAAAAGCGAAAATAGAGTTAAAAGAATTGCACTAGCTCTTTTCATGATTGCGTCCATGTTTATAATTTGAATAAATATGCTCTAAGGCGATATTTTTACTCTATAGAGTACTATTAAGAATGTCCATGACCGAGCTGCAGCTTCTTGCAGTATCTTAGCATCAACTAGCATCATACCTATTGTAATTCGACGCATATACAGGCTATCTCCGGATGAACGATTAAGAGTGTGAGCAACTAGGACAGCTCAATCACAGAAGGGATACATTTACTTTCAACGTAGCATGACTCTATATTAAAATCAGTGCCAAACTTAAGAGTAAATACATTCTCTCTAAACCACTATCTTTCAGTTACTTGAGTATGTGTATCGTGAATGAAAGGCATAAAAAAACCACTCCGAAGAGTGGTTTTTTAAACACATCAATCAAGACTAAACATCAAGGTTTGCTACTTTCAACGCGTTGTTTTCAATGAAAGCACGACGAGGTTCAACTTGGTCACCCATTAGTGTAGTAAACAGCTCATCAGCACCTACAGCATCTTCGATCGTCACCTGCATCATGCGGCGAGTTTCTGGATCCATAGTTGTTTCCCAAAGCTGTTCTGGGTTCATTTCACCTAGACCTTTGTAACGCTGTACTGCTAAGCCACGACGAGACTCTTTTACCAACCACTCAATCGCTTGAGAGAAACTGGTCACAGGGTAAGTACGTTCACCACGTTTCACATACGCCCCCTCTTCAATGAAGCTATCTAAAGACTCAGAAAGATCAGCAATTTTTGCATATTCTTTTGAGTTCAATAGATCGACACTGATGAGGTATTCGTGAGTCACACCATTTGTACGAACTTTAATACGAGGCAAGTAAGTATTACGCTCTTCATCATGATGAACTTCGTAACTATATTGGCTAGCACCCGATTCTTTTTCATTTAGCTGATTCACTAATTGGGCAGCCCATGCATCAACACCTGCTTCTGTCTGACGAATTTCTTCAGTCAAACGAGGAACATAGGTAAACTCATAAACCATAGCGTGAGGGTAACGACGGCTCATACGCTGAGTCAGCTTCACAACTTCGTTATACTCTTGGACCATTTTTTCTAATGGTCCACCAGCTAATGCAGGAGCGTCAGCGTTAACGTGTAGAGAAGCGCCATCCAATGCCAAAGAAATTTGGTATTGAGTCATAGCTTCTTCGTCTTTAATGTACTGCTCTTGTTTACCTTTCTTCACTTTGTAAAGTGGTGGCTGAGCGATGTACACATAACCGCGTTCAATCAATTCAGGCATTTGACGATAGAAGAAGGTCAATAGTAACGTACGAATGTGCGCACCATCGACGTCCGCATCGGTCATGATGATGATGTTATGGTAACGAAGTTTATCTGGGTTGTATTCGTCACGCCCGATACCACAGCCAAGAGCAGTGATTAGTGTTGCCACTTCCTGAGAAGATAGCATCTTATCAAAACGTGCTTTTTCAACGTTCAGAATTTTACCTTTAAGAGGCAAAATCGCTTGGTTTTTACGATTTCGGCCCTGTTTGGCAGATCCGCCGGCCGAGTCCCCTTCCACAATATATAGTTCGGATACTGCAGGGTCTTTTTCCTGACAGTCAGCCAACTTACCAGGCAAACCAGCAAGGTCCAATGCACCTTTACGACGGGTCATATCACGAGCTTTACGTGCCGCTTCACGCGCACGAGCTGCGTCGATAATTTTAGTACAGATGGTTTTTGCTTCATTTGGATGTTCAGCTAGGTAATCTCCTAGTTTTTCACCCATTGCAGATTCAACGGCAGATTTCACTTCCGAAGAAACCAACTTATCTTTGGTTTGGCTTGAGAATTTAGGATCAGGCACTTTTACCGAAACAACTGCAGTCAAACCTTCGCGAGCATCATCACCAGACGCAGAAGTTTTCGCTTTTTTGCTATAACCTTCGCGGTCCATGTACGAGTTCAAGGTACGAGTCAATGCAGCACGGAAACCTGCTAAGTGCGTACCACCATCACGCTGTGGGATGTTGTTGGTAAAACAGAAAATGCTTTCTTGGAAACTATCGTTCCATTGCATGGCAACTTCAACAGAAATGCCATCTTCTCGCTCATGAACAAAGTGGAACACTTTGTCGTGAATAGGCGTTTTGTTGCGATTCAAGTGAGTAACAAACGCTTGAATACCACCTTCATACATGTAGTGGTTTTGTTTGTCATCTTCACGTTCATCACGTAAGTGGATTGAAACACCTGAGTTTAGGAATGACAATTCACGTAGGCGTTTTGCCAGAATTTCATACACAAATTCGATATTTGTGAATGTTTCAGCACTTGGCCAAAATCGAACGGTAGTTCCTGATTTTTCAGTATCACCGACCACTTCAAGAGGTGTGTCTGGGATACCGTGATGATACGTTTGAGTATGAATTTTACCATTACGGTGAATGGTCAAAACCACTTTTTCTGATAGAGCGTTAACGACTGAGACACCCACACCGTGCAAACCACCAGATACTTTGTATGAGTTATCATCGAACTTACCACCAGCGTGCAGTACAGTCATGATAACTTCAGCAGCAGAGACATTCTCTTCTGGATGCAGCTCAGTTGGGATACCACGACCATCATCGCTGACAGACACGGAATTATCTTCGTGGATAGTTACTACGATATCTTTACAGTAACCCGCTAACGCTTCATCAATTGAGTTATCCACTACCTCAAAAACCATGTGGTGCAGACCGGTGCCATCATCTGTGTCGCCGATGTACATCCCTGGGCGCTTACGAACCGCGTCCAGACCCTTCAGTACCTTAATACTCGATGAATCGTAATTATTCGACATGAGTTACTCTCTCACTATTTTATCCTTGCCCTATTGTGCCATGTTCCACATGAAACATCTTGCTATTTGACTCGATCATGTCAGCAACTTGGCTTTTAGTAATAGAACTTACAAAAACTTGAGCCCCCGTCGATTTTAAGCAATCAGCAAGACGCTTACGACGCTGGCTATCTAGTTCGGAAGCAAAATCATCTATCAAATAGATACACTGCTTTCCTGTCAGATCTGTTAGGTGTTGGCCTTGCGCTACTCGCAATGCACACACCATCAATTTTAACTGACCTCGTGACAGAACATCTTCCACTGGAGTTCCGTTCACTTTTATCTTTAAATCGGCTTTATTGGGTCCACTAAAGGTGTAACCTAAGTGTTGGTCACGCTCAAAATTATTCGCCAGAATATCTTGATATGGCGTGTCTTTTTCCCAGCCTCGGTAATATTTTAAACCGATCTCAAACTCAGGGAGAAACTCCCCACACAGAGTTTGAGCAACCTCTGATATTTGTTCTACATAAACACGACGCCATCCATCAATCTGTTCCGCGAGCCGGGCTAATTCTTGATCCCAGTAACTTAACTCTCGATAGACGGTTGCGGTTTTTAACAATGCATTTCTTTGTTTGTTAAGGCGCTTAAAACGGCCCCATGCCTCAAAAAAAGCAGGTTCAGAGTGAAACACGCCCCAATCGATAAATGCACGCCGTTGTTTTGGGCCATCAGTAAGTAAATCAAACCCTTCAGGATGAATTAACTGCAAAGGTAGCACTTGTGCCAACTGAGCTAACTTTTGCCCAGATTGACCGCCTATTTTAACCTCTGTTGACCCATCACGCTGCTTATTAATGCCAATTGGTAACTCAAATTGATCCGGGTTCAAAAAACGGCCATGAACAAATAGTTCTTGGCACTCGTTTTTTATCACTCGGCCAGTAATTGAGCTTTTAAATGAACGGCCATGCCCAAGTAAATAAATGGCTTCAAGAACACTGGTTTTGCCACTTCCATTTGGCCCAATAAGAAAGTTAAAGCCTGATGATAAATCGATATCACAGGCTTGAATATTGCGAAATTGTTGAATAACAAGACGAGTAAGCGGCATTGCGCAGTAAGACTCTACAATTACAGGCGGATAGGCATAACAACGTACATTGCGCTGTCATCATCCACATTTTCAACTAGAGCACTGGCATTGGCATCCGACATAGAAAAACGAACATTATCACAACGTAGTGTATTCAATACATCTAGGATATAGCTAACGTTGAAACCAATTTCGATGGCGTCACCTTCAAAGGTCACATCCAACATTTCTTCAGCTTCTTCTTGTTCTGGGTTATTCGCCGTGATTCGCATTTCATTATCCGCTAAATTAACGCGAACACCACGGAATTTTTCATTCGATAAGATCGCTGCACGAGAAAAGGCCTGACGCAATTCATCACAACCTGCCGCCAACGTTTTATTGGTGTTTTGCGGTAATACACGACGATAATCAGGGAAACGACCATCGACTAATTTAGAGGTAAAAATATAATTATTCACCTCTGCACGGATGTTCGAACTACCGATTTGCAATGTGACTGGTTGTTCAGGAGAATCGAGTAGCTTCACCAATTCTAATACCCCCTTACGAGGCACAATAATTTGGTTTTTAGCAAAATCTCCAGCGAGCGCTGTGGTCGATACGGCCATACGGTGGCCATCAGTAGCGACGGAACGCAGCAGATTACCATCTATTTCAAATAACATACCATTGAGATAATAACGAACATCTTGGTTTGCCATTGAAAATTGTGTTTTCTCAATTAAACCTTTCAGTTCAGATTGCGTTAATGTAACTTCAACATCACTTTGCCAATCTTCAATATTCGGAAAATCTTCTGCAGGCAACGTCGTCAATGAAAAACGGCTTCGACCTGAACGTAAATGGACTCGATCACCTTCTAAAGCGACAGTGATCACCGCAGAATCTGGTAAACCACGACAAATATCAAGGAATTTGCGCGCAGGGACTGTGATTGCCCCCGCCTCAAATTCACCTTCAAGCGTAACCCTGCTCACCAACTCAACTTCAAGGTCGGTCGCAGTCATTGATAACTGATTATCTTCTACTTTAAGTAGCAAGTTACCCAAAATGGGTAAAGTTGCTCGGCCACCTAAAGTGCCTGATACCTGCTGTAGAGACTTAATAAAGTGGCTACGTTCAATGGTAAATTTCATAGTTAACTCTATAAACAATTGAATTCATCAGCGCCAAGCATAGCGCGATTTTATGAAGAAAGCGTACGAATCAGGTTAGAGTAGTCTTCTTTAATATCATGACTCTCTTCCCGTAACTGTTCTATTTTACGACATGCATGTAGAACAGTGGTATGGTCTCGCCCACCAAAAGCATCACCAATTTCTGGTAAACTGTGGTTTGTCAGCTCTTTTGCTAGCGCCATCGCTAATTGACGAGGACGAGCAACAGAACGAGAACGACGTTTAGACAGAAGATCTGCCACTTTAATTTTGTAGTATTCAGCAACTGTTTTCTGAATATTATCAATGGTGACTAACTTTTCTTGTAGTGCCAACAAATCACGTAGAGCTTCACGCACAAAATCGATAGTAATAGGTCGACCTGTAAAGTTCGCATTAGCAATAACCCGATTCAAGGCTCCTTCTAATTCACGAACGTTAGAGCGCAGACGTTTCGCAATAAAGAACGCCACTTCATCAGGAAGATGAATTTGGTGATCTTCTGCTTTTTTCATCAAAATCGCGACGCGTGTTTCAAGTTCTGGTGGTTCGATAGCCACGGTTAGGCCCCAACCAAAACGAGATTTAAGACGATCTTCAACACCGTTGATCTCTTTTGGATAACGGTCAGATGTCAAGATGATCTGTTGGTTCCCTTCTAACAAAGCGTTGAAGGTATGAAAAAACTCTTCTTGAGAGCGCTCTTTATTCGCAAAAAACTGGATGTCATCTATTAATAGCGCATCCACACTACGGTAATAACGTTTGAATTCTTCAATCGCATTATTTTGTAGTGCCTTCACCATATCTTGCACAAAACGCTCGGAATGCATGTAAACCACTTTTGCATCTGGCTTGTTATCAACAATGGCATTACCAACAGCATGCAATAAGTGTGTTTTACCTAAACCTGTACCACCATATAGGAATAACGGATTATACGCCCCACCAGGATTATCAGATACCTGACGAGCAGCGGCTAAACCTAACTGGTTCGACTTACCCTCAACGAAATTATTAAATTTATGTTTAGGGTTCACATTGGAACGATGACGAATATCTACCATTGAATCATCATCTTCCCAAGTTTTATGAACAGGCTTACGATGCACCACTTGAGCGGGAGCAGATGACTCTGCTGCAAGATCTGCAGGTGAACGCTTGGGAACAGCAGGTTTTGGGGCCACAACTGGACGACTACCTACTTCAAAACGCAAATTAGGAATATCGTTACCGCAGTATTCTTGCAATAACCGATTGATATTGTGGATATACTTATCACGTACCCAGTCGAGCACAAAGCGATTAGGCGCAAACAAAGTGAGAGTATTGTCATTAAGCTCCGCCTGAAGCGGACGAACCCACATACTGAATTCAGTAGCTGATAGCTCTTCTTGAAGCTGTTGCAAGCATTGCAACCAAAGCGAAGACGACACGTTTCCCTCACTCTTAATCAATGAACGATAAAGACTGCCAATTCTACCTGTTGATAACTCAGATCGCCAGTGATTGATCCAATTACATGTGAATAAGATCTTAGTTATTCACAATCTATACCACTTTAATAGATAGGATCCCCCATTTTTAACCCAATTTACTCACACCTTGATCCACATATCCAAAGATCTTGGAAAGTTATCCCCATATGTTGTGTTTTAACTCTAATCATGAGATTTTTCGGTAATAGATAGGTGATACCTCATCATAATGAGCTATTTTTCTATAAATCAGATAAACATTCCTATTTTTCATAATGGGAAAATTAAAGGTGAGTATTCTTGGATCACTAAACGGCTTTAGTCGCCATTCAAAGACACCATTGAATCAATATATAACGGCCAGTGATATCCATCATTAATCTCTACATTGTTAAAGAAGGTTTCTCCACAGGATATTTTCAATAACCCACAGGATCCTAACTGACGAAATACTTAAATAAGGCCGGGATCGACTAAGGATCCTTGAGATTTTAAAGATTCTCCGTATAATCTGCCGACCGGAATAAGTAAGTACGCTTAAATATTATTTAAATGTCGCTTGCTTTGGGCAACCGAATCATTGACACCTTTGGTGACTGTGATTACAATTCCGCCTCTTTGTTGAGAGGCGTCGGATTGTCTCTTTCTTAATATACAGAGAAGACATTTGCCCGCGCCGGGTTTAATGAACCTAAAAACTACTGATCAGTAAGGTACTAAACAATGAAACGCACTTTTCAACCTTCAGTTCTAAAGCGCAAGCGCACTCACGGTTTCCGTGCACGCATGGCTACTGCGAACGGTCGTAAAGTAATCAACGCTCGTCGTGCAAAAGGCCGTAAGCGCCTTTCAAAATAAGCGCTAGTTTATTTTGAATACGAACGCGTTTAATCGGGAGTTACGTTTGTTAACTCCCGAGCATTATCAAAAAGTCTTCCAGCAAGCTCACCGAGCTGGCTCTCCTCATTTTACCATTATTGCCCGTGCAAATAACCTTTCTCATCCACGTTTAGGTTTGGCAGTTCCTAAAAAGCAAATCAAAACAGCGGTTGGACGTAATCGTTTTAAACGATTAGCGCGAGAAAGCTTTCGCCTGAAACAACATGAACTTCCGAAGAAAGATTTTGTTGTCATAGCGAAAAAGAGCGCGCAAGATTTAACGAATGAGGAAATGTTTAATTTGTTTGATAAATTATGGCAACGCCTGTCTCGCCCTTCACGTGGATAGCCATTGGTCTGGTTAAAGCCTACCAATGGATAATCAGCCCGCTCATCGGTCCTAGATGTCGGTTCACTCCTACTTGCTCTAAATATGCAATAGAAGCGTTGAAAGTTCACGGTTTTGTAAAAGGGTGTTGGTTAACAGGCAAACGTCTATTAAAATGCCATCCTTTGAACGAAGGGGGTTATGACCCCGTTCCACCAGTCCAAAAACAAGACAGAGATAAATAACGATGGATTCTCAACGTAATATTCTGTTAATTGCTTTGGCGTTAGTCTCTTTTTTACTGTTTAACCAATGGAATGCAGATAAAAAAGCAACAGAAACACCAAATAGTGCAGTTGAACAGGTAAATAATAGCAGTGCAGGTGCTGCAACTCCTACAGATAATGACGCAACAGCGCCAGCAAGCATCTCAGCAAATACTAAAGCTACGGAAGAAGCTGCTAAGATTATTACTGTCAAAACAGACGTTCTAACTCTGTCTATTGATACCGCTGGTGGTGATGTGGTTGAAGCTAAACTGAACAAATATTCAGATAAGCTTCACTCAAACAATCCATTTATCTTACTTGATCGCACCAAAACTCATCAGTTTATTGCTCAAAGTGGTCTGATTGGCCCTCAAGGTATCGACCAAACGAACAAACGTGCGGTTTATCACACAAATGCATCTTCTTACACATTAGCAAAAGGTAAAGACGAATTACGCATTCCTCTTACTTACCAAGCAAATGGCATCACTTACACCAAAACGTTCATTCTAAAACGTGGTAGCTACGCACTTGATATGGTTTATGACATCAACAACCAATCAGGTAAAGAAGCTGAAGTGAGCATGTACGCACATCTGCGTCAAAATCTAAAAGATTCTGGTGGCAGTCTAGCTATGCCAACTTACCATGGTGGCGCATACTCTACTGAAGATACTCGTTACAAAAAATACAGCTTTGATGACATGCAAGAGCGTAATCTAAATATTACGCTAAAAGATGACAAAGGTTGGGCAGCGATGATCCAGCACTACTTTGCCACTGCATGGATTCCTCGTGATGAAAAAGATCCAACGCTATATACCCGTGTTATCCAAAACTACGGTGATATCGGTATCCAAACCAAGAATAAGACCATTGAGAATGGTCAGTCTGGCGAATTCAAAGCAACACTTTGGGTCGGACCAAAACTACAGGACCAAATGTCTGCAACAGCCGATAACCTAGATCTAGTTGTTGACTATGGTTGGTTATGGTTTATTGCGAAACCTCTACATATGCTGTTGTCATTCATCCAAAGCTTTGTTGGCAACTGGGGTGTGGCTATCATCTGTTTGACTCTTATTGTTCGTGGTGCAATGTACCCACTAACAAAAGCGCAATATACTTCAATGGCAAAAATGCGCATGCTTCAGCCTAAGATTCAGGCAATGAAAGAGCGTATCGGTGACGATCGTCAACGCATGAGCCAAGAAATGATGGAACTGTACAAAACTGAGAAAGTAAACCCACTCGGTGGTTGTTTACCTATCTTCCTACAGATGCCAATCTTCATTTCTCTATATTGGGCATTAATGGAATCTGTTGAGCTACGTCACTCGCCATTCTTTGGCTGGATTCAAGATTTGTCAGCTCAAGACCCATACTTCATCCTACCAGTATTAATGGGTGTAAGTATGTTTATGATTCAGAAGATGAGTCCGTCTACAGTGACAGATCCAATGCAACAAAAGATTATGACCTTTATGCCGGTTGTATTCTCAGCATTCTTCTTATTCTTCCCATCAGGATTGGTTCTTTACTACTTGATGTCGAATATCGTAACACTTGTTCAGCAAACTATGATTTATAAGGCGCTGGAGAAGAAAGGCTTACACAGTAAAACAAAGTAAGCACATAAACAGATAAGAAAGGCGGCCAAAAGGTCGCCTTTTTGTTATTGGCTGATTACAATTACGCAAATTCAAACCTGCTCAGGTAACGTTATGACTACAGATACCATCGTCGCTCAAGCTACCGCCTCTGGCCGTGGCGGGGTTGGCATTATCCGTGTTTCCGGCCCACTAGCGGAAAAAGTGGCACTGGAAGTCACTGGAAAACAATTACGCCCTCGTTACGCAGAATATCTGCCATTCAAAGATTTAAACGGTACTGAATTAGACCAAGGCATCGCACTTTATTTTCCTAATCCTCATTCATTTACAGGTGAGGATGTACTAGAACTTCAAGGTCACGGTGGTCCCGTGGTCATTGATATGTTAATCAAACGCATCTTGACCATTCCCGGAGTACGAACTGCACGTCCAGGCGAATTTTCTGAACGAGCATTCCTAAACGACAAGATGGATTTAACACAGGCTGAAGCCATTGCTGACTTGATTGATGCAAGCTCTGAAGAGGCAGCTAAATCTGCTCTGCAATCTCTACAAGGGCAGTTTTCTAAACGCATCAATACGCTAGTAGAGTCACTGATTCATTTACGTATATATGTGGAAGCTGCGATTGATTTCCCCGAAGAAGAAATCGACTTTCTCGCCGATGGAAAAGTCGCAAGTGATTTAAATACAATCATTGATAATCTTAATACTGTGCGTAAAGAAGCTAACCAAGGTGCGATAATGCGTGAAGGCATGAAAGTTGTGATCGCAGGTCGACCTAACGCCGGTAAATCGAGTTTGTTGAATTCCTTGTCTGGTAAAGAGTCAGCCATCGTTACAGACATCGCAGGAACAACGAGAGACGTTTTAAGAGAGCATATCCATATCGATGGTATGCCGTTGCACATTATCGATACAGCAGGCCTACGTGAAGCCTCTGATGAAGTTGAAAAAATTGGTATTGAACGAGCTTGGGACGAAATCAATCAAGCAGACCGAGTTCTTTTCATGGTCGATGGTACGACAACCGATGCTACTGACCCAAAAGAGATCTGGCCAGACTTTGTCGATCGTTTACCTGACCATATTGGGATCACCATTATTCGTAATAAAGTCGATCAAACCAATGAAACATTGGGGCTTGATGACAAGAACGATCCAACTCTTATTCGTCTGTCAGCTAAAACCGGAGATGGAGTAGAAGCTTTAAGAACCCATCTAAAAGAATGTATGGGATTTGCTGGAAATCAAGAAGGTGGCTTTATGGCGCGCCGTCGTCATTTAGATGCATTAGAACGCGCATCTCAACACCTTGATATTGGTAAGGAGCAACTTGAAGGTTACATGGCCGGAGAGATACTTGCCGAAGAACTGCGTATTGCTCAGCAACATCTTAATGAAATTACAGGGGAATTTAGTTCAGATGACCTCTTAGGTCGCATCTTTTCTTCGTTCTGTATCGGTAAATAGAGTTATAGTGACAGATACCTGTATCACTCATTGGTAAAAGGCTTCCTCATATGAGGAAGCCTTTTTTGTTTGATACGTAAAAATGAGTAATCTAGCAAACAATACTGGAAATATTTCTTATTCGTAAATAGGATACATTTAAGTCGTTTAAGAAGCACAAACCCAACAGGATAAGAGAATGATCCATATAATTACTGGCAGCACGCTAGGAAGTGCTGAATACGTTGGCGATCATCTAAATGATCTGCTGCAAGAGAAAGGCTTGGATACTGTGATCCACAATCAACCAGATCTAGATGAAATTCCTGTGGAAGGAACTTGGTTAATTATCACTTCAACTCATGGAGCTGGCGAATATCCTGATAATATCCAGCCCTTTATAAACGCTTTACAAGAGACACCGCCTAAGACTGCGGGGCTCAAATACGCTGTAATTGCAATTGGTGATTCTAGCTATGATACGTTTTGTGCTGCTGGCAAACATGCATATTCATTGTTAGAGGATATTGGGGCTGAACCTATTACTGATTGTTTAACTATTGATGTTCAAGAACACCCAGTTCCAGAAGATGCAGCAGAAGAATGGTTTAATAGCATCGCGGATAAATTTGAATAATCACTATGATCAAGATAGAAGCGGCTAATTTTTAGTCGCTTTTTTTCGATCTTACGAATGCAAAACCAAAACATTAGTCGACTTCCAGATTTAACCGGTCATATAATAACCACTTAAGCTGTGGATAAGTTCAATGTTATCCGGTGATCAACCGGTAGTTATCCAAATAACAACTTTGATCGTTTTTTACCCCTGTGTATAAGTACCTATTTTGATCCCAGCTAATCCTCGATCAGATCAGTTGATGATCACATGTTATGATCGTCTAAAGATCCATGATCCATATGATCATTTTTTAGTTATCCACAGAGATCGACGATCCTAATAGTAGATCTAATAAGAGATCTATATAAAGATCTTTATATATAATTACTTAAAACTCGATCTATAAAAAATTAGAAAAGCGATTTAATAGCCAGCAGAAAGAAGGTAGAATACGCCTCCTTTAATTTTCCTTAGTTCTAACGAAACACCTGAGGTCGTTCATGCTCTATCACGAAACATTTGACGTCATTGTGGTCGGTGGCGGTCATGCAGGAACGGAAGCCGCTCTAGCCGCCGCTCGCACTGGCCAAAAAACGCTACTTTTAACACATAATATTGATACTCTGGGACAAATGTCTTGTAACCCAGCTATTGGTGGCATTGGTAAAGGACATCTTGTAAAAGAAGTCGATGCTATGGGCGGTTTAATGGCTGAAGCTATTGACCATGCAGGTATTCAATTCAGAACGCTCAACGCATCAAAAGGTCCTGCTGTTCGTGCTACTCGAGCACAAGCTGACCGAGCGTTGTACAAAGCGTATGTGCGCCATACTCTGGAAAATACTCCAAATTTAACGTTATTCCAGCAAGCTGCTGATGATCTTATCGTTGAAAACGATCAAGTGAAGGGGGTGGTGACCCAAATGGGGCTCAAATTCCACGCCAAAGCGGTTGTATTGACCGTTGGTACCTTCCTTGGTGGAAAGATCCATATTGGTCTGGAAAACTTCTCAGGGGGCCGTGCAGGCGATCCTCCATCGATCGCATTAGCAAATCGACTTAGAGAATTGCCATTCCGTGTAGAACGTTTAAAAACGGGTACACCTCCGCGTATTGACGCAAACAGTGTTGATTTTTCTCAACTAGCTCAACAGCATGGTGATAACCCAACACCTGTGTTTTCTTTCATGGGCAATCGAACTCAGCACCCACATCAAATTCCGTGTTATATCACCTATACGAACGAAAAGACTCACGATGTTATTCGTACGAATTTAGATCGTAGCCCAATGTATTCAGGTGTTATTGAAGGTGTAGGACCACGCTATTGCCCATCTATTGAAGATAAGGTAATGCGTTTTGCAGACAAAAACAGCCACCAAATTTTTATTGAGCCTGAAGGTCTGAATACCACAGAGCTTTATCCAAATGGTATTTCAACAAGTTTGCCGTTTGATGTTCAAGTCCAAATCGTTCGTTCAATGAAAGGATTTGAAAATGCTCATATTGTTCGTCCAGGTTATGCGATTGAATATGATTTCTTTGATCCTCGTGATTTGAAACATACCTTTGAAACGAAATTCATTAGCGGTCTGTTCTTTGCTGGGCAGATCAATGGCACAACTGGCTACGAAGAAGCGGCTGCTCAAGGTTTAATGGCTGGACTGAATGCGAGTTTATTTAGTCAAGACAAAGAAGGGTGGAGTCCACGTCGTGACCAAGCTTATGTTGGCGTGTTGATTGACGATCTTTCTACCATGGGCACGAAAGAACCTTACCGCATGTTTACTTCCCGCGCTGAATACCGCTTGATGCTGCGTGAAGATAATGCGGATCTTCGCTTAACTGAACAAGCGCGAGAGTTTGGCTTAATCAGTGATGAGCGTTGGGCTCGCTTCAATCAAAAAATTGAAAATATTGAATTAGAACGTCAACGCCTGAAATCGATTTGGATGAATCCAAAATCTGAGTCTGTTGATGAACTTAATAAATTATTAAAAACACCGATGGCTCGTGAAGCAAGTGGTGAAGATTTGCTTCGTCGTCCTGAAATGACTTATGAAAGTTTAACTTCGCTGGCGTCATACGCGCCTGGCATCGAAGATAGCCAAGCTGCTGAGCAGGTAGAAATTCAAGTGAAATATGAAGGATATATTCAACGTCAACAAGACGAAATTGAAAAATCACTTCGCCATGAAAATACTAAACTGCCATTTGATTTGGACTACAAAGACGTCAAAGGTCTATCAAATGAAGTCGTGCTAAAACTAAACGAAGCTAAACCGGAAAGTATTGGTGTTGCATCACGTATTTCAGGAATTACACCAGCTGCGATCTCTATCCTACTGGTACACCTGAAAAAGCACGGTATGCTTAAGAAAGGGGAAGCCGCGTAATGAGTTCTCCATTGCGAGCGAAGTTGGATGATTTGATCGCTCAGACTGATTTGGACGTGTCTGAGCGTCAACGCGAACAATTGGTAGGTTACGTTGAGCTCCTCAATAAATGGAATAAAGCGTACAATTTGACCTCTGTACGAGATCCAATAGATATGTTAGTTAAACATATCTTGGATAGTATCGTCGTGAGTTCTTCCCTTGAGGGAAAACGGTTTATTGATGTAGGTACAGGACCTGGGTTGCCAGGTATTCCTCTATCAATCATGAACCCTGACAAAGAATTTGTCCTTTTGGATAGCTTGGGAAAACGAATTCGTTTTATCAAACAGGTTATTCATGAGTTGAAGATTGGCAATGTGACGCCAATTCAAAGTCGGGTAGAAGACTATGATGCGGGTGAAGGTTTTGATGGTGTTTTAAGTCGAGCTTTTGCCTCAATGCTTGATATGGTGGATTGGTGTCATCATCTACCCAAGCAACAATCGGGTGTCTTTTTGGCTTTGAAAGGTCATGTGCCACAAGACGAAATAGATCAGCTACCTGAATGGTGTTCTGTGATATCGGTCAAATCTTTGAAAGTTCCTGAGTTGGAAGGTGAGCGTCATCTTGTAATCTTATCGCGCAAGGGATAATAGCGAGGCACACCGTGGGTAAAATCGTAGCAATTGCCAACCAGAAAGGTGGTGTTGGTAAAACAACAACTTGTATCAATTTAGCCGCATCTATGGCTGCGACTAAACGTAAGGTTTTGGTCGTTGACCTAGACCCGCAGGGTAACGCCACAATGGCGAGTGGTGTCGATAAATATCAAGTCGATGCGACTGCTTATGAGTTATTGGTTGAAGATGCGCCGTTCTCAGAAGTGGTGTGCCATAAAACATCAGGAAATTATGACTTAATCGCAGCGAATGGTGATGTGACCGCCGCTGAGATTAAATTAATGGAAGTGTTTGCACGTGAAGTACGTTTGAAAAACGCACTGACACCGGTTCGAGATGAGTACGACTACATTTTTATTGATTGTCCACCAGCTCTAAACTTACTCACCATTAATGCTATGGCGGCAGCTGACTCCGTACTCGTTCCAATGCAATGTGAATATTTTGCTTTAGAAGGGTTAACGGCATTAATGGATACCATTAGTAAGTTAGCTGCAGTAGTGAATGAAAATTTAAAAATCGAGGGTTTACTGCGTACTATGTATGATCCTCGTAACCGCCTCTCTAACGAAGTGTCCGATCAATTGAAAAAACACTTTGGTGATAAAGTGTATCGTACCGTCATTCCTCGTAATGTTCGTTTGGCTGAGGCCCCAAGTCATGGTAAACCTGCCATGTACTATGACAAGTATTCTGCTGGTGCTAAAGCCTATTTAGCTTTAGCGGGTGAGATGCTTCGTCGTGAAGAAGTTCCCGCATAATGATTTAACTTAAGGAATTCGTTTACATGTCTAAACGCGGTTTAGGAAAAGGGCTGGATGCATTACTAGCAACTAGCTCAATGGCTCGTGAAAAACAGCAAGTTGCTTCAAATAGCCAAACGCTATCTTCAGAAGCAGATCTAACGGATCTCGCTATTACGAGCTTGAAACCTGGTATTTACCAGCCCCGTAAAGACATGTCTCCAGAAGCGTTGGAAGAGCTATCTGCTTCTATCCAGTCTCAAGGTATTATCCAACCGATAGTTGTTCGACCACTAGAAACTGGTGGGTATGAGATTATAGCCGGAGAGCGTCGCTGGAGAGCAGCACGTCAGGCTGGGCTAAAACAAGTTCCTTGTCTTATTAAACGTGTTGAAGACCGTGCTGCAGTGGCCATGGCTTTGATCGAAAACATTCAACGTGAAGACTTGAATGCGATCGAAGAAGCGCAAGCTCTCGAACGTTTGCAAGACGAATTCAAGTTAACCCACCAACAAGTCGCCGATGTGATTGGTAAATCGCGCACGACTGTCAGCAATTTATTACGTCTAAACCAATTAGATGAAAAAGTTAAAAAGTTTGTTGAAACTAAGCAGCTAGAAATGGGCCATGCTCGTGCTTTGTTGATGCTCGAAGGTGAGCTTCAAGCTGATGTTGCTGAAAAAGTAGCCAAAAAGCAGCTTACGGTTCGTCAAACCGAACAACTCGTCAAAAAATGTCTTTCTGGACCATCTGACGATAAAAACGTGGTAGAAGACGTAGAAATTCAACAAATATCACAGAACCTTAGCGATAAATTGCATGCAAAAGTTTCAATCGTGCGATCTAAGAACGGAAAGTCAAAACTAACAATAAGTCTTGATGAACCTCACAAATTAGAACAAGTGATTGCCAAGCTAGAACGCTAAATGAGATAATTGATTTAAATCAATTGTAAAAAACAACTTTTCATTCGAAAAGTTGTCGAGTTGTAAGCAAAACTGTAACTTTTTGTGGTAATTACATTGCCAAAGATTATGGTATGTATATAAAATTTTTAGCATAGCATCTGGCTTTAGTTGTTAGGTCAGGTGCATTTTATGTGAGGTAAGAATACATGGTAGCTGCGTTAGCTAGACCGGGACGAGAGCTTGCTAAGCAATTGTTATTGATCCAGTTGGGCGCGGTTATGGTTGTGGCAACAGGAATGGCTGTTGTGGTTAATGCTGAATGGGGATTTTCTGCGCTAATAGGTGGTGGCATTTTTGTCATTGCTAATGCTGTATTCGCGCTGTTCGCTTTCATGTTTAGTGGGGCTCGTGCTGCAAAACGTATCACGGCGTCTTTCTACACAGGTGAAGCTCTTAAAATCCTCATTACCATTGCACTATTTTCTGCTGCTTACATGTATGTCCAGGTGGAACTTGTTCCCCTGAAACTAACCTATTTGCTGGTACTAGGTATTAATATCTTTGCACCAGTACTATTCATTAACAACAAAAAATAGGATGAGTTATGGCTGCGCCAGGTGAAGCGCTAACACCGTCCGGTTACATTGAGCACCATTTGTCTAACTTATCATTGGCTCGTATTTCTGAGCACTATGATTTGGGGTGGCAAATAAGTGAGACAAGTTTCTGGAACGTTCATATCGATAGCCTGTTTTTTTCTGTGTTTACTGGATTGATCTTCCTTTGGATGTTCCGTTCAGTTTCTAAGAAAGCAACAGTGGGTGTACCAGGCAAGCTGCAGTGTTTTGTTGAGATGGTAGTTGAATTTGTCGACCAAAACGTCAAAGAGACTTTCCATGGACGCAATGCGCTAATTGCTCCGCTGGCACTAACTATCTTTTGTTGGGTATTGCTAATGAACATCATGGACCTTGTGCCCATCGATTTCTTGCCTTACTCAGCACAGCATCTGTTAGGGGTTCCTTATTTAAAAGTGGTTCCTTCTGCTGATGTGAATATCACCATGGCTATGGCTCTAGGTGTTTTTGCTTTGATGATTTTTTACAGCATCAAAGTGAAAGGCTTAGGTGGGTTCGTGAAAGAATTGGCTCTACATCCATTCAATCACCCTGTCATGATTCCGTTTAACCTACTTATTGAAGTGGTGTCGTTGCTGGCGAAACCGTTATCACTGGGTATGCGTCTATTCGGTAACATGTTTGCGGGTGAGGTTGTATTCATTCTTTGTGCGGCGATGTTGCCTTGGTGGTTACAATGGATCGGTTCACTTCCGTGGGCTATTTTCCATATTCTGGTAATTTTGATTCAAGCATTTGTGTTCATGATGTTGACTATCGTTTATCTGTCAATGGCACACGAAGACTCGGATCATTAATTTTTTATATTTTGTTTTTTTAAAGCTTTTATTGGGCACTTTAGCCAACAATTATAATTGGAGATAGTAATGGAAACTTTACTGAGCTTTTCTGCAATCGCCGTAGGTATTATCGTCGGTCTTGCTTCTCTAGGTACAGCGATTGGTTTCGCTCTTCTAGGCGGTAAATTCCTTGAAGGCGCAGCTCGCCAACCTGAAATGGCTCCTATGCTGCAAGTTAAGATGTTCATCATCGCAGGTCTGCTCGATGCGGTTCCAATGATCGGTATCGTTATCGCACTTCTATTCACTTTCGCTAACCCGTTTGTTGGTCAACTAGGTTAATCACGTATTTCCAGTGGCAAAACACATCTACGTTTTGCCTTTGATTAACATAAGTCTGTCCATATAGGGGGTAGCTGTTGTGAATATGAACGCAACTCTGCTAGGTCAAGCAGTCGCCTTTATCCTGTTTGTTTGGTTCTGCATGAAATATGTATGGCCACCAATCATTAAAGCGATTGAAGAACGTCAGCAAAAAATTGCTGATGGTTTGCAAGCCGCTGAGCGTGCAAAGAAAGATTTAGATCTAGCACAAGCCAACGCTTCTGAACAAATGAAGGAAGCGAAGCGCACAGCAACAGAGGTCATTGAGCAAGCGAATAAACGTAAAGCTCAGATTTTGGATGAAGCTCGTGAACAGGCTCTGGAAGAACGCCAGAAGCTCCTGACTCAAGCAGAAGCTGAAATCGAAGCTGAACGTAATCGTGCACGCGATGAGCTGCGCAAACAAGTTGCTACTCTGGCTATCGCTGGTGCCGAGAAAATCTTAGAGCGTTCAATCGATAAAGATGCGCACAAAGATATTCTTGACAACGTAGCTGCAAAACTTTAACTCAGGGGGCGCTTATGTCTGAACTGACTACTATTGCACGCCCCTATGCTAAAGCAGCATTTGATTTTGCGGTGGAGAAACAACAGTTAGATCAATGGTCTGAAATGTTGGTATTCGCTGCTGAAGTCGCAAACAACGCGCAAATTCATGAACTGATTACCAGTTCTCTCTCTGCCAATAAATTAGCAGAGGTTTTTATCGCAGTTTGTGGCGAACAGTTTGATGAATCTGGCCAGAACCTTATTAAGGTGATGGCAGAGAATGGCCGCTTAGCGGCTGTTCCTGAAGTCTGCGCTCAATATCATGTTCTGAAAAAAGAACATGAATCGAAAATCGATGTGGAAGTTATTTCTGCAAGCGAGCTTTCAGAGCAACAAAAAGCAGATATCAGCAGCAAACTAGAGCAGCGCCTCGAGCGTAAAGTTCTGCTGAATTGCAGTATAGATGAGACCCTACTAGCTGGGGTTGTAATTCGAGCCGGAGACTTAGTCATCGATAACTCAGCGCGTGGACGTTTACACCGTCTGAGCGATGCATTGCAGTCTTGATGGGGATTGGAGCATGCAACTTAATTCCACGGAAATAAGTGATCTTATTAAACAGCGTATCGAATCTTTCGACGTTGTTAGTGAAGGTCGCAATGAAGGTACTATCGTTTCGGTAAGCGATGGTATTATCCGCATTCACGGTCTTAAAGACGTGATGCAGGGTGAAATGATTGAATTACCGGGTGGCCGTTATGCACTAGCACTTAACCTTGAGCGTGACTCGGTAGGTGCGGTTGTAATGGGCCCATATGCTGACCTTAAGGAAGGCACAAAAGTAACTGGTACTGGTCGTATTCTTGAAGTACCAGTTGGTCCTGAACTGCTTGGTCGTGTGGTTAACACTCTGGGTGAACCTATCGATGGCAAAGGACCTCTTGAAGCAAAAATTACTTCTCCAGTTGAAGTGATTGCACCTGGCGTTATCGATCGTCAATCGGTAGATCAACCAGTTCAAACAGGTTACAAATCTGTTGACTCGATGATCCCAATTGGTCGTGGCCAGCGTGAATTGATCATCGGTGACCGTCAAACAGGTAAAACTGCGATGGCTATCGATGCGATCATCAACCAGAAAGATTCTGGCATTTACTCTATCTACGTAGCTATCGGCCAAAAAGCGTCGACAATTGCTAACGTAGTACGTAAGTTAGAAGAGCACGACGCACTTAAAAACACTATCATTGTGGTTGCGTCAGCATCTGAATCTGCTGCATTGCAATACCTTGCTCCTTACGCAGGTTGTGCAATGGGTGAATACTTCCGTGATCGCGGAGAAGATGCACTGATTGTTTATGATGATCTATCTAAACAAGCTGTGGCTTATCGTCAGATTTCTCTATTGCTACGTCGTCCACCAGGTCGTGAAGCATTCCCTGGTGACGTATTCTACTTACACTCTCGTCTACTAGAGCGTGCTGCTCGTGTAAGCGCAGAGTATGTAGAACGTTTCACTAACGGTGAAGTGAAAGGTAAGACTGGTTCATTGACAGCTCTACCTATCATCGAAACCCAAGCGGGTGACGTATCTGCATTCGTACCGACTAACGTAATTTCTATTACCGATGGTCAGATTTTCCTACAGACAGAACTGTTCAACGCAGGTGTTCGACCAGCGGTTGACCCAGGTATCTCTGTTTCTCGTGTAGGTGGTTCAGCTCAAACTAAGATCATTAAGAAATTGGCTGGTGGTATTCGTACTGCTCTTGCTCAATATCGTGAATTGGCTGCATTTGCGCAGTTCTCTTCAGATCTTGACGCCGCTACTAAGAAGCAGCTAGACCACGGTCAAAAAGTGACTGAACTGATGAAACAGAATCAGTACACACCGATGTCTATCTTTGAGCAGGGCTTAGCTATCTTCGCTGCAGAGCGTGGTTACCTTGCTGATGTAGAACTGAACAAAGTTCTAGATTTTGAAGCCGCTTTACTATCGTATGCTCATTCTCAATATGCTGAACTAGCAGAAGAGATCAACAAGTCCGGTGCTTATAACGGCGAAGTTGAAGACAAGTTAACCAAACTTGTTGAAGATTTCAAAGCAACCCAAACTTGGTAACTAAGTCGGTGGCAGTAATGCCACCAACTAATGGAGAGTAACGATGGCCGGCGCAAAAGAGATACGTAGTAAAATCGGTAGTGTAAAAAGCACTCAGAAAATTACTAAAGCGATGGAAATGGTAGCCGCTTCTAAAATGCGTCGTTCGCAAGAAGCGATGCAGGCTTCCCGACCATACGCGCAAACGATGCGTAAAGTGATCGGTCATGTCGCAAACGCGAATCTCGAGTACCGTCATCCGTACTTAGAAGAACGCGAAGCGAAACGTGTTGGTTATATCATTGTTTCTACAGACCGTGGTTTGTGTGGTGGTTTGAACGTTAACTTGTTCAAAAAAGCCCTGATGGATATGAAATCTTGGCAAACCAAAGGTGTGGATGTTGAGCTAGCTATTATCGGCTCTAAAGCAACATCCTTCTTTGCTCACTCCGGTGCAAAAGTAGCTGCACAGGTATCGGGCCTTGGTGATTCACCAAGTCTTGAAGACCTAATCGGCTCTGTCGGTGTGATGCTGAAGAAATATGATAACGGTGAATTAGATCGCCTGTACGTTGTGTTCAACGAATTTGTAAACACAATGGTGCAACAACCAACGATCGATCAATTGCTGCCTTTGCCTAAATCAGACAGCGAAGAAATGCAGCGTGATCACTCGTGGGATTATATCTACGAACCAGAGCCTCAACCGCTACTTGATGCCTTACTTCTACGTTACGTAGAGTCACAGGTTTATCAGGGCGTAGTTGAGAACCTTGCTTGTGAGCAAGCGGCGCGAATGATTGCGATGAAAGCTGCAACAGATAACGCATCTAACTTGATTGATGAATTAGAACTTGTGTACAACAAAGCTCGTCAAGCGGCGATTACACAAGAACTTTCTGAAATCGTAAGTGGTGCAGCTGCGGTTTAAGCTTAGGTAAAACAAACAGTTTAGAGGATTAACGATGGCTACAGGTAAGATCGTACAGATCATCGGCGCAGTAGTCGACGTGGAGTTCCCACAGAGCGAAGTACCTAGTGTTTACGATGCTCTTAACGTTGTTGAAGCAACAGGACGTTTGGTTCTTGAAGTGCAACAGCAACTTGGCGGTGGCGTATGTCGCGCAATCGTAATGGGTAGCTCAGATGGTTTACGTCGTGGAATGACAGTTGAAAATACTGGCGCTCCAATTTCAGTGCCAGTAGGTACTAAGACCCTTGGTCGTATCATGAACGTTCTTGGTGACGCGATTGATGAACGCGGTGAAATCGGTGCTGAACAACAGTACTCTATCCACCGTGCAGCACCTAGCTACGAAGAGCAGTCAAATGCGACAGCACTTCTAGAAACGGGTGTTAAAGTTATCGACTTAATTTGTCCATTCGCTAAGGGTGGTAAAATTGGTCTGTTTGGTGGTGCAGGTGTAGGTAAGACCGTTAACATGATGGAACTTATCAACAACATCGCACTGAAACACTCTGGTCTATCTGTATTTGCAGGTGTAGGTGAGCGTACTCGTGAGGGTAACGACTTCTACTACGAAATGCAGGAAGCAGGTGTTGTAAACCTAGAAAACCCAGAAGAATCTAAGGTTGCGATGGTTTACGGTCAGATGAACGAGCCACCGGGTAACCGTCTGCGTGTTGCGTTGACTGGTCTTACTATGGCTGAGCGTTTCCGTGACGAAGGTCGTGATGTACTGCTATTCATCGATAACATCTACCGTTATACCCTTGCGGGGACTGAAGTTTCAGCACTGCTAGGTCGTATGCCTTCAGCAGTAGGTTACCAACCTACACTTGCTGAAGAAATGGGTGTTCTTCAAGAACGTATCACGTCAACTAAATCTGGTTCTATCACGTCTGTACAGGCGGTATACGTACCAGCAGATGACTTGACTGACCCATCACCAGCAACGACTTTCGCTCACTTAGACGCGACAGTAGTACTGAACCGTAACATTGCATCTATGGGCCTATACCCAGCGATCGACCCACTAGATTCAACTTCTCGTCAGTTGGATCCACTAGTAGTTGGTCAAGAGCACTACGACATCGCTCGTGGCGTTCAACAAACACTGCAACGTTACAAAGAGCTAAAAGATATCATTGCTATTCTTGGTATGGACGAATTGTCTGAGCAAGATAAGCAAGTGGTAGCTCGTGCTCGTAAGATTGAACGTTTCCTTACTCAGCCATATCACGTAGCTGAAGTATTCACTGGCGACCCTGGTATTTACGTATCGCTAAAAGAAACCCTACGTGGTTTCAAAGGTCTGCTAGATGGTGACTACGATGATATTCCTGAGCAAGCCTTCATGTACTGCGGCTCTATTGACGATGCTGTAGAAAACGCGAAAAAAATGTAAGGCTAATTAGGAGGCGTTATGGCAGCAATAACCTTTCACCTAGATGTTGTTAGTGCAGAAAAAAAATTGTTTTCTGGGCAAGTTGAAACATTTCAGGTGACCGGTAGCGAAGGTGAACTTGGTATCTTCCATGGTCACACACCGCTGCTGACCGCTATCAAGCCTGGTATGGTGCGCATTGTTAAGCAACACGGCCACGAAGAGATCATTTATATCTCTGGTGGTATTGTTGAAGTTCAGCCTGGTACAGCAACTGTACTGGCTGACACAGCTATCCGTGGTGAAGACCTTGATGCAGCTAAGGCAGAAGAAGCCCGTCAACGTGCTGAAGAACATATTCAGAACCAACACGGTGACATGGACTTCGCGCAAGCGGCCAGTGAACTGGCTAAAGCCATGGCTCAATTACGAGTAATTGAGCTCACCAAAAAACGTCGTTAATTATAAATTAGAGACGTTATTTAAAGAGAAGGCGACCATTTGGTCGCCTTTTTTATTTATTTTTTAATGAAATTTGACGGCAAAAAATTAACTCTCTGTACGTAAACCGCTAGAATGTTCAGCATCTTTCTTTTTGCAACATCGTAGGGAACTTCATGAAATTTAGCGCAGTGATTCTTGCCGCCGGTAAAGGCACGCGAATGCATTCAGCTTTGCCAAAAGTACTGCATACATTAGCGGGGAAACCCATGGTGAAACATGTCATTGATACATGTTCAGGCTTAGGCGTACAAAATATCCATTTGGTGTACGGCCATGGTGGCGATTTAATGCAGCAGTCGTTGGCTAATGAATCGGTAAATTGGGTATTACAAGCTGAGCAACTTGGTACTGGCCATGCGGTTAACCAAGCTGCGCCTCATTTTTCTGATGACGAAAAAGTATTGATTCTTTACGGTGATGTGCCACTTATTTCCGAACAGACGCTAGAGCGAATGTTAGATGGTCAACCTGCTGGTGGTATTGGTTTGTTGACTGTTGTGATGGATAACCCGATGGGTTATGGCCGTATCGTACGTGAAAATGACTCTGTTGTTGCTATTGTCGAACAGAAAGATGCAACAGAAGAGCAGAAGGCGATTAAAGAGATTAATACCGGTGTTATGGTTGCTGATGGTCGTGATTTGAAACGTTGGTTATCTGGCTTAACGAATGATAATGCGCAAGGCGAGTACTACCTTACCGACATTATTGCTGCTGCTCATCAGGAAGGTCGCTTAATTCAATCTATTCACCCAGTACAAGACAGTGAGGTCGAAGGGGTGAACGATCGTGTGCAACTGGCAAAATTAGAGCGTATTTATCAACAAGAGCAAGCCAATAAACTGCTGGTTCAAGGTGTGATGCTACGAGATCCTTCTCGCTTTGATCTTCGTGGTGAATTGCAATGCGGTAAAGATATCGAGATCGATGTGAATGTGATCATCGAAGGTAAAGTGACTCTTGGTGATAATGTGGTTATCGGTGCGGGCTGTGTGTTAACTGATTGCGAAATTGATGACAACACCCTTGTTCGTCCATACAGTGTGATTGAAAATGCCACAGTAGGTGAAAAATGCACTGTCGGTCCTTTCTCTCGTCTTCGTCCTGGTGCTGAATTAAGTAATGATGCCCATGTTGGTAATTTTGTTGAAGTAAAAAATGCGCGTATTGGTGAAGGCTCTAAAGCGAACCACTTAACTTATGTGGGTGATGCTGAAATTGGTCAACGAGTTAATTTAGGCGCAGGCGTGATTACTTGTAATTATGATGGTGCAAACAAGCATAAAACGATCATCGGCGATGATGTGTTTGTTGGTTCAGATACCCAACTCGTGGCGCCTGTCCGTGTCGCTGATGGCGTTACAATAGGAGCTGGCACCACAGTAACTAAAGATATTACTAATGATGGTGAGTTAGTCATCACTCGCGCTAAAGAGCGCCGTATCTCTGGTTGGAAGCGTCCCGTTAAGAAAAAGTAGTTTCATTCATTATTAAAAAAGGTCGCTCTATGCGACCTTTTTTAATCGTTACATAACAATTAAGGCCGTTCAAATATCGTTGCAATTCCTTGTCCTAAACCAATGCACATTGTGGCTAATCCGTAGCGTTTTTGTTTTTGTTCCAATGCATTGATGAGTGTTGTGCAGATGCGAGTTCCAGAACATCCCAAAGGATGGCCAAGGGCAATAGCTCCTCCGTTGATATTAAGTTTGTTGGTGACATCTTCAGGAGTTAACTTAAAAGACTGAATACAGGCGATGGTCTGTGCGGCAAATGCTTCGTTGAGTTCAATAACATCAATATCCTTTAAATTTAAATGGGCGCGTTTCAGGGCTTTATGTGTCGCTGGTACAGGGCCTAGCCCCATGGTTGCAGGCTCACATCCAGCGACGGCCATTGATTTTATATAAGCTCTAATTGGTAGTTTTAGCTGTTTTGCTTTATTTTCGCTCATGAGCAACATAATTGATGCTCCATCTGATAATGCCGATGAGCTTCCCGCAGTAACGCTTCCTTTGGGATCAAATGCAGGAGGTAATGATTGTAATTGTTCAAAAGATGCATCAGATCGAATAACTTCATCCGTTTGTACAGAGACTAACGCTCCGTCGTTATTATGTCCGGGAATGGGGAGAATCTCGTGATTAAAGAAACCATTGTCCGCAGCATTTGCTGCTTTTTGATGTGAATTGAGCGCATATATATCTTGGTCTTCTCTGGATATACTAAATTGATTAGCCAGAACTTCAGCCGTTATACCCATCAGTGCAGATGCTTTAGCAACATGGTGGCTAAGTTGAGGATGTAAATCGACGCCATGAGTCATCGGAATATGTCCCATATGTTCTACACCACCGGCTAAACATATCTCGGCATCACCCACCATAATTGCTCTCGTGGCATCATGAAGCGCTTGCATTGATGAACCACATAATCTGTTCACAGATACAGCGGCAATAGTATGTGGTAGTCCTGCTAATAGTGCGGCGTTTCTTGCGATATTAAAGCCTTGCTCTAACGTTTGTTGTACACATCCCCAATAAATATCCTCGATCTGAGTGGGATCAAGCTGTGGATATTTTGTTAAGATCCCATGCATTAGGTGTGCAGAAAGATCTTCTGCGCGAACATTACGAAAAGATCCATTTTTGGAGCGTCCCATCGGGGTTCTCAGACAATCAACGATCACAATTCTGTTCATCATGTTTTCCTCCTAATGATCTTTCTTCTCTAATGGCTCAGGAAAAGGAGATTGATAATGATGTGAATAGAAGGTTTTCCCACTTTTATTCATTTGTATTAAATGGTTAGGTGGTATGTATAAAGGGCCTAAGTGTTGATAGGGTTGTGTTGATCTTAAGTAATTGTCAATGCCGATCGTTTCTAGGTAACGGCATGGTCCTCCTCGAAAAGGTGGAAATCCCAAGCCATAAACGAGTGCCATATCGATCTCTTCAGCTGTGGATATAATATTTTGCTCTAAACAAAGAATGGACTCATTAATCATCGGTATCATCATTCTATCGATGATCATTTGTTCGTTGTGATCTTTGTTATGTGGTTGGGTGGATAATAATTCGATTAGTTCAGGGTTAGGCTGTTTAATAGGGTGCCCTTTCTTGTCAGTAGAGTAACAATAAAATCCCTGTTGAGTTTTGTTCCCTAGCCATTGGCGTTCAAATAATAGTGCTACTACGTCATCTTTTATTTCTTTGAATCGGTCAGGATAACCTTGATTCATGACAGTTTGGGCGTGATAAGCTGTATCGATACCAACAATATCCAGTAACCAAGCAGGTCCCATCGGCCAGCCAAATTCTTGCTCCATCACTTTATCTATTAAGACAAAATCTATTCCATCTTTAAGAAGTAACCGAAATGCCATTAGATAAGGGAATAGGACTCGATTAACAAAAAAACCAGGACAGTCATTAACAACAATTGGAGATTTGTTTAATTGTAAAGCCAGGCTAACTATCTGGTTTATTGTTGCTTCATTAGTTTGTTTTCCTCGGATAATTTCAACGAGAGGCATTTTATGTACAGGGTTGAAAAAATGCATACCGCAAAAACGTTCAGGACGATTTAGCGACAGAGCCAGTTGTTCAATTGGAATAGTGGAGGTATTTGAAGTGATGATGGTATCAGTAGAAACATGAGATTCGATTTCTTTTAGTACCGCACTCTTAATGTTAGCGTTTTCGACGACAGCTTCTATCACAGTATCGACATTATCGAACGTATCGTAACTCAAACTTGCGGTAATTTTATTAAGAACATCAGCTTGGCGGTTTTCATCTATTTTTCCTCGTTTCCATTGAGTCTTTAGTAGCTTCGCTGAATGCGCTAGACCTATATTGAGTGCTTCTTGATTGATATCTTTAAGCTGTACAGTGTTGTTGTGACTCGCTGCTTGATAGGCAATACCGCCTCCCATTATCCCTGCTCCTACCACACCGATATGACTGGGCTCGGTTATTTGAGCAGAGCACATTCTTCTTGCTTTTGTTTTAACTGATTGATCGTTTAGAAATATTCCAATTAAGGCATGAGCTTGGGGTGTTTGAGTTAATTTGATAAAGGCATTACGTTCAATTTCTAATGCATTTGGTCGATGGCATTGAGCTGCTTGTTGTATCACACTAACTGCGGTTTTTGGGGCAGAGTAATGGGCGCCAGCTTTTTGGGTAACTAGACTGTTGGCAATAGTGAAACTGAGTAATTGCTCGGTGTGATTCAATGCCAAAGGAGATAACTTTACCGTCCTCTTTTTTTTCCAATCTAGTTTATGACTTATCGCTTCATTAAGCGTGGTTAACGCTGAGGTGAATAAGTGTTCTGGAGTAGTTACTGCATCAAGAATACCTATTTTTAATGCTTCATATGCAGAGTAAGTCCTTGCTTGCGTAATCGCCTCCATTGCTGAATCTGGTCCGATTAATCTAGGAAGTCTTACTGTTCCTCCGAAACCTGGAATGATGCCGAGTTTTGTTTCTGGTAATCCAATATTAGTGGTTGTATCTCCAACTCTGAAGTCAGTAGTGAGTACACACTCACATCCTCCACCTAGTACATGTCCCGTTAGCGCTGAAATGGTAGGAAATGGTAAGTCCTCTAGTTTATTAAATACGCTGTTAGCATAGACTAACCAATAGCTGAGAACTTCTTCTGGTTGAGTAAAAAGGCTCAGAAATTGGGTGATGTCTGCACCTACTATAAAAGAATCTTTATCTGTCGTGATTATTAGCCCTTTTACAGTTTTATGCTGGTGGAGAATATCTAGTGCTTCATCGAGGTGTTGCAGAGTTTGTAAATCTAATTTATTGACTGAGCTCTTAGAGGAAAAGCACAGTTCTACAATATGGTTATCTCTTGCTTTTAGGTATAGGTTGCTGGTTTGGTAGAGCATGATCTTTCTCCGTATTTGGCTTCGATGGAAGCGACAATACAAAATCCTGGTACGACCAGTAACCTTAGTGTGTATGGCAAATAAGAGTTTGGCAATTTTAAATTCAACATTTTTTTAACATTTACGCTTTATCACTCACTTAGCTCACGTGATAAACTGTCTCCTTTCCTTTTGTTTTAAGAATACTATGAACGTTCAGCCATATTTGATTCCTGCGCAGTCGGTTCGATTTGAAGAAGAGATTAAAAAAAGTGTCTTTATCACTTATTTAGCCCATACCCCATCAATAGAAGAAGCTAAAGCCTTTGTTGACTCTATCAAAGCAAAGCATAACGATGCTCGCCATAATTGCTGGGGGTTTGTCGCCGGTCGACCTCAAGATTCAATGAAATGGGGTTTTAGTGATGATGGTGAGCCATCAGGAACAGCTGGAAAGCCTATATTGGCACAGTTAACAGGTTCAAATGTTGGGGAGTTATCAGCGGTAGTCACTCGTTACTATGGTGGCATTCGGTTGGGAACAGGAGGTTTAGTTAAGGCCTATGGTGGCGGAGTACAACAAGCACTTAAGTTACTTCAAACTATTGAGAAAAAAATAACCACTCGTCTTTTCCTAGAGCTAGACTACGCATTAGTACCTTTGACTCAATCAATTATGGTGCAGTTTCAAGCAATTGAAGTAGAAGCTGACTATAGTGAAAAAGTAGCTTTTGTTATTGAATTAGAATATTTGCAAGTTGAATCTTTTACCCAAACGCTAATTAATAAAAGCGGGGCTAAAGTTATCATCACTCACCCAGAACAAACATAGGAAGCAACAAGCTTAAGCTTGGTCAACGTCCAGTAATGCAATTTCGTTCTATTATCCGTATTGTCGGGTTACTTCTCGCCCTGTTCAGTGCCACAATGTTGGCACCTGCTTTAGTTGCTTTAATATACCGAGATGGTGCGGGTGTACCGTTTGTATCTACCTTCTTTATTTTGTTTATGTTGGGAACCTTCGCTTGGTTTCCTAACCGCCGTCATAAATATGAACTTAAATCTCGTGATGGATTCCTTATCGTAGTGTTATTTTGGGTTGTTATTGGTAGTGCAGGAGCGATGCCATTTTGGCTTTCAGACAACCCACGAATTTCTATTACTAACGCATTTTTTGAATCCTTTTCTGCGTTAACCACCACGGGCGCGACTGTTATCGTTGGACTCGATGCTTTACCCAAAGCTATTTTATTTTATCGTCAGTTTCTTCAATGGTTTGGTGGTATGGGGATCATTGTATTAGCAGTGGCAATACTGCCAGTTCTTGGTATTGGTGGAATGCAGCTGTATCGAGCAGAGATTCCTGGTCCAGTTAAAGATACTAAAGTGACTCCTCGGATAGCAGAAACGGCTAAAGCTCTTTGGTATATCTATTTAAGTTTAACGATCGCTTGCGCGGCGGCCTATTGGTTAGCTGGAATGACATTCTTTGATGCAATTTGTCACAGTTTTTCTACGATAGCCATTGGAGGGTTTTCTACACATGATGCCAGTATGGGGTATTTCAACAGTCACACTATTAATATGATTACAGTTGTTTTTTTATTGATATCTGCCTGTAACTTTACCTTACACTATGCAGCGTTCGCTACTGGAGGCGTTAACCTCCGCTATTATTGGAAAGATAGAGAATTTCGCGCCTTTCTCTTCATACAGCTCGTTTTATTCCTAGTTTGCTTTTTAGTGTTGTTTAATCACAATACTTATTCGTCTTTATTGGATGCTTTGAATCAGGCTCTGTTTCAAACAGTTTCTATTTCAACTACCGCAGGATTTACTACTTCAGGTTTTTCAGATTGGCCACTTTTCTTACCTGTATTATTACTTTTTTCTTCTTTTATTGGCGGATGTGCAGGATCTACCGGTGGTGGTATGAAGGTTATTCGTATACTGCTGCTTACGTTACAAGGGTCTAGGGAACTGAAACGATTAGTGCACCCACGAGCTATTTACCCGATTAAACTAGGGGGAGTGGCATTATCACAAAGAGTCGTCGATGCGGTATGGGGTTTTTTTGCGACATATACCTTAGTGTTTGTCATATGTATGCTTGCTCTGATAGCAACGGGCATGGAGGAATTAAGCGCTTTTTCTGCAGTTGCAGCCACATTGAACAACTTAGGTCCTGGTTTAGGTGAGGTGTCGGTTCATTTTGCGAATGTGAACGATACTGCAAAATGGATTTTGATTCTTTGTATGCTATTTGGACGGTTAGAAGTATTTACTCTCTTGATATTATTTACCCCCACGTTTTGGCGTAGTTAGAGGTTATTTTGAAAATACTATATTTATACTCAAGCCGAGAAGGCCAGACAAAAAAGATCATTAATACTATTGCTGAACAGGTTTCTGAACATGAGTATGAAATTATCGACTTACATAAAGTAGAAACATTAGACTTTTCTATTTATGACAAAGTACTGATCGGTGCTTCGATCCGATATGGGCACTTAAACAAAAAGCTTTACCAATTTATTGAGCGCTATCAATCGCAATTAGAAGAGGCTAACTCGGCATTCTTTTGTGTGAATCTAACTGCTAGAAAAGAGGCGGAAGGGAAAGATACGCCTGAAGGTAGTATTTATATAAAAACATTTTTGAAAAAATCCCCTTGGCAGCCAGAATTAATCGGTGTTTTTGCTGGTGCCCTATATTACCCGCGTTATGGTTGGTTCGATAAGATGATGATTCGATTGATAATGACTTTAACTAAAGGGGAAACGGATACAACGAAAGAAATAGAGTATACCAATTGGGATAAAGTGAAATTATTTGCTAATAGATTTAAAGAAATGTAAACAAAACCATCCAATTTGACCCTTTTTGTCTCTTTTTTATCCGAACAGTAAGAAACATAGAAAAAATGGCAAAAAAACTATTGCCATTTTTCTTCGCTTACCTATAATGCGCCCTCACTGACACGGGGATGCAACAAAGTCTTCGTTTATCAGTAGGGCATTTAAGTTCATCAAATTTGATGAAAAAACTTTTGAAAAAAGTGGTTGACACTGAAACTTAAGTCGCTAGAATGTCCGTCCGCTTTGAGATGAAATCTGAAAGCGAGCTCTTTAACAATTTAAACCTATCAATCTGTGTGGGCACTCGTTGATGATAATCAAATGAGAAACTTCGGTTTCCAATTGGTTTCAATGAACTGAGTGACCAATCAAGACTTCGGTCTTGGCACAGTCAATTTATTCAGTATTCATTGAGCCACAAAAAACTTTTAATTGAAGAGTTTGATCATGGCTCAGATTGAACGCTGGCGGCAGGCCTAACACATGCAAGTCGAGCGGCAGCGACATAAACAAACCTTCGGGGGCGTCTNCGAGCGGCGGACGGGTGAGTAATGCCTGGGAAATTGCCCTGATGTGGGGGATAACCATTGGAAACGATGGCTAATACCGCATAATAGCTTCGGCTCAAAGAGGGGGACCTTCGGGCCTCTCGCGTCAGGATATGCCCAGGTGAGATTAGCTAGTTGGTGAGGTAAGAGCTCACCAAGGCGACGATCTCTAGCTGGTCTGAGAGGATGATCAGCCACACTGGAACTGAGACACGGTCCAGACTCCTACGGGAGGCAGCAGTGGGGAATNTTGNACAATGGGCGCAAGCCTGATNCAGCCATGCCGCGTGNNTGANGAAGGCCTTNGGGTTGTAAAGNACTTTCAGCAGTGAGGAAGGTGGTGATCATTTGACGTTAGCTGCAGAAGAAGCACCGGCTAACTCCGTGCCAGCAGCCGCGGTAATACGGAGGGTGCGAGCGTTAATCGGAATTACTGGGCGTAAAGCGCATGCAGGTGGTCTGTTAAGTCAGATGTGAAAGCCCGGGGCTTAACCTCGGAATAGCATTTGAAACTGGCAGGCTAGAGTACTGTAGAGGGGGGTAGAATTTCAGGTGTAGCGGTGAAATGCGTAGAGATCTGAAGGAATACCAGTGGCGAAGGCGGCCCCCTGGACAGATACTGACACTCAGATGCGAAAGCGTGGGGAGCAAACAGGATTAGATACCCTGGTAGTCCACGCCGTAAACGATGTCTACTTGGAGGTTGTGGCCTTGAGCCGTGGCTTTCGGAGCTAACGCGTTAAGTAGACCGCCTGGGGAGTACGGTCGCAAGATTAAAACTCAAATGAATTGACGGGGGCCCGCACAAGCGGTGGAGCATGTGGTTTAATTCGATGCAACGCGAAGAACCTTACCTACTCTTGACATCCAGAGAACTTANCAGAGATGCNTTGGTGCCTTCGGGAACTCTGAGACAGGTGCTGCATGGCTGTCGTCAGCTCGTGTTGTGAAATGTTGGGTTAAGTCCCGCAACGAGCGCAACCCTTATCCTTGTTTGCCAGCGAGTCATGTCGGGAACTCCAGGGAGACTGCCGGTGATAAACCGGAGGAAGGTGGGGACGACGTCAAGTCATCATGGCCCTTACGAGTAGGGCTACACACGTGCTACAATGGCGCATACAGAGGGCGGCCAACTTGCGAAAGTGAGCGAATCCCAAAAAGTGCGTCGTAGTCCGGATTGGAGTCTGCAACTCGACTCCATGAAGTCGGAATCGCTAGTAATCGTAGATCAGAATGCTACGGTGAATACGTTCCCGGGCCTTGTACACACCGCCCGTCACACCATGGGAGTGGGCTGCAAAAGAAGCAGGTAGTTTAACCTTCGGGGGGACGCTTGCCACTTTGTGGTTCATGACTGGGGTGAAGTCGTAACAAGGTAGCGCTAGGGGAACCTGGCGCTGGATCACCTCCTTAACGATA